>WJJK01000099.1 GCA_014729705.1 Candidatus Altarchaeales archaeon
GGGTCCGGATTCTGAGCCCCGTCTAGGGGATGTGTTTACCGATGACAGTGGCAATACTTCCATCATAAACGAAATAAACTACTCTTATCAGGACGGTAGTCAGTATCTAATAACCGTTAATACGGGCCCTCGCTTCGTTGGAGCTGGCAGCTTTAACGATTCTCAGTATCAGCTTCAGACAGAAGAAGTTACTAAAGAGGGAATCATAGTTCAGGATAGAGGCGACGGTTCTACTTACGTGGTGCGCATTGAAGGCGGAGACGAGATAGTCGCTTTGAGCTTTGTTCTTCAGGACATTTCTGTAGGGGACAAGTGCCAGGTTAGAATCTTCAACAATCCAGTGGAGAGAATATAATGAAAGAAGATTTCAGAAATGCATCTTGGTTGCACAGGAAATATGTTATAGAAGGTTTAACGACCTACGAGATGGCGGAATTGCAAGGATGTACCTCTACCGCCGTAAGATATTGGATGAAAAAATATGACATAGAGAGACAACGAACTCGAGGTGGTGTTAGGAAAATAATAACAAGGGATGCGATAACTTTATGTCGGAATTGCCACGGAGTAATAAAGAACAAAGAATACAGTTTTGCTACAAAATATGATGCTGTAGTAAGGAGTTCCTAGTGTCCCCCTCCTGCGCAAATATAACTCTAGAAAAAATAAGAGCTGAGATAGTTATAGGTGATAAGACCTTTGAGACGCCAGATGTAAAGTCTTTCAATGTTACTAAATCTAGGAGTCAGCTGGCTTCTTCCTTCTCGGCCTCTATCGAGGTTCCTGCTACTCAAAAATTTGCCACTGGGGAGCAGATAGTCATTCGTGCGGGAACTTTAGGCAATCTAAAAACCATCTTTACTGGAGAAGTAAGAACGGTTACGGTCAATCCTTCTTTTGAGAAGGCTGATAGTTATGTAGTAAATCTTTCTGGTGCGGATAGATTTATACGCCTGGAAGGCAAGAATATTTCAAGACGGCAGAGAACCAGAGCAGCTCAGCTTTTCGCAGCTATCACTCAGGTTTCTCCTAAGCCACAGAAAGGTATTTCTTTAGATAAGCGGATAGGAGGAGCAGGAGGCTCCCAATCCATTACTTCTGAAAGTACCAATCTTCGAGAAAATCCTAAAGTCGTTAAAACGGACCGCCCTTCTTGGGACCCTTTGCATAATGCCAAGGATCCTGAAGAAGTACAACGCTCCGAGCAAGCTGGAGGTTCTGGAAGTGGTCAAGTTTTGGACATAAGGCCCAAGTCTATTGCCATTCCTACGGGAAGTTCAGTGAGGTTTAGAATCACCAGCGCTGCCTACGAGGCGGGAGATTCCTGGTCGGTATCAGATACAGACGTTGGTACTATAGAAGACCGGCAAGACGGGACCGCCATCTACACCCAGCGGGGTCTGGGTGAGAATGTCATCACTTTTACGGACGAGAGCTCGGGGCTGACAGGTATAGCTACAGCGGTGGGTATCCCAGTCCACGACCACAGCAGCCTTGGCCAGGGAGGCCCGGCATTCGGAGTTTATGCTTCCGAGTAGTTGATTTATAGAACACAATCACGTATTATTAGGAGGTAGCAGACTATGGTCTGTGAATGTATCCTCGCAGGGCTTTTCGAGGTCGGATTTGACGGAATAATATCTGTAAGTCTCACGGGTTCCTCAGAATTTTTGGATATTGTAAGCCAGTGTGACACAGGCCCAAATGTGTTCGAAGATGTCCGTAAGCGCCTTAAGGGTCCTTCTGTGGGTTCTATGAGTCTTAGTGCTTACGCGTTTGAGCAGGGCACCGTGGACAAGCGTCTTGGTACTTCTTGTCCCTCCCAAGCCGGTGTGGACCTGCCAGTGCAGCAGAGGTTTGACTGCGAAAATAACATCACCCGGATTATAAGAACCAAAACAGGACAGGCTTTTCGTGAGGGAGATCCTTTTGATGGCCTGACCCTTATAGGGGAGTTTTGTTCTTTCCGAACTATTAATGCCAGCGCCTCCAGCGGTCCGGCTACCCAGGTTACGGATACCGAGCGCTTTCTGGGCTCGGATTTGATTTGGACGGGACCTCCTTTTTCTTTTGATACTACTGATCCTGATAGTCTGGATTTTACTATTCTTGGACTTCCTGTTAAACTTACATCATTTAGTATTTCAGCTACAGCCCCGGGAGTAGCTACTAACTCTTATCAGTTCCAATATTCCATCCCTTCTTGTGAAGGAGACTTAATATAATGGTCACCAGATCCACTGCCTATAGGCTACGAGCAAGCCAGCCTACGCCTGTATCTAATACTTGTGAAACTTCTGTTGCTGCACAGCCGGGAACTATTGCTGGGTTTATTCTTCAAACCTTCAAGGCTGAGAAGATTACTACAGATACCTGTGAAGATAAGGCTCAAATCTTATGCTCTACAGACATGAGAGGTTTAGGTGGGAACTACACTTCTGCCAGTTATTCTGCCCAGAGGTTTTTAGATCCTGATACTGGTGGTATTGTTTTCCAGGCCTCGGAAGTTTTCGCCGAGGAGATTATCGAAGAAGACGATGTCCCGGGAGCGGCTAACCTCTAATGGAAGAGTTTGAGTTTATCGATTGTGCCACTATAAGTATTTCCTACCAGCAGAATGGGCTGGCTACGGTATCGTTCACAGTTGTTTCTACTGAACAAGAGCCGGGGGTAAATCCTCCGAGAGACTATACTCAGCTTACTTTCGGGGGCGTAGATTTTAAGGGTTTTATAACAGAAGTTAGCTCCTCTATCATTCCCGCTTCTGTTCCAGCTGTCTTTGAACATCAAATAACACTATTAGCCACGGGCTGTGCGGATGATTGTCCGCGCGGCATTTCGCTATAAGGAGATAAGGTTTGTCCATTTTTGAAGGATTTATTTACGTTATCGGAAATGAAGTTAACGATAAACATGGGAGGACAAATTAAATGGGAAGCTGTTGTGGAAGACCGAACAACAGAGCCAAGAAAGAAGGAGCTGCAAGTTATTACAAAAGGTATGCCTATCTTTCTGGGCCTCAAAGGGAGGCGGCTAAAAAAATTGTCGGGGATATCAGCAAATGTGTGTCCTGTGATGCTTTAACGATGGGAGATCCCTGTACGGTTTGCGGCGAGCCCAAGGCAAAGGAGGAAAAATAGATCATGGTTGTGATCATAGGAGCCGGAACCACAGTTACCTCGAGCATCATTTCGGGAGGATTTGTTTCTGTGAGCTTTAGTGTTTCTCCTCAGGTGGAGAGGCTTTTCCAGTTGGGGAGTTTTAATGCTTTCGACGTGAACATTACCACCCAGGAAAGCGCCAGTATTAGTAACTACGGAGGGGCGTCTACGCCTGTAACCCTTACCCCCTCCACCGCTTGTACTGACTCCGACGCCAGTATGGATGTGACTATCACTCCAGCTCCTTGTACCGGAGCTGCTAATCCTATTATTAGGACAGGGTCGGATGCCTTGTTTATAACCAGCTTTTCTTACTCAAAGGATTTCCAAGGCTTTGGGCAGGAAAGCTGGAGTTTAACAGGCAAGCCCCAGATTCAGGGTTTTACCGGAAACATAGCCTTTATCCAGGGCTTCTCCGAGGGTAATCGCCTAGTAGGCTCGGACATTGTGAGTGACGATGGTGTGGTAATGGTGGACAGTGAGACCAGCACTCCTGGACAGGTAGATGCAACGGGTAGAAACATAAGCGTAAGTGCCGGCTCTCCTGGTTTAGGTAATGATGACGAGCAGGAGTTCGGTAAGATTACCCAGGTAGGAGGCGGTGTCGGCAAGGAAGACGGTAAGCGGGGAAATGCCTCTGCTAACATTCCCCACCAGTTGATCTTTTTCTAATCGGAGTTTTCTTATGAAGGTTTTGCCTAAGTACAGACTCGAGCTGCGCTGGAAAGATGTAGAGTATAAGACAGATGATGTGGCTCATTTGAAGGGTGCTTATTTTACGGGCCCAGTATTAAAGCATGCGGCACAGATAAACCCAGAGGATCACCTCCTTCTGGATCTTACCAAGCAGCATGTCATTTTCCCTCCCATGGCAGACTACTACCATGTTTTCTTGAACTGGAAAGGGGTGGAATACAAAGAGAATAAGGTATATCTAAAGGAGTCCTGGGTAAGGGGGAAATACGTAAACACCCTTGAAAAACTTGGTAAAGATGATTGGATTTTGATTGATTGTAAAGGACACGACACTGAGGACTATGCTCCGAGGAAAGGTAAGAGAATAGCTCCGGGTGTTCACATGCAAAAATACAATCACTTGTTAGTTTACTACGCTGAGGTTCAGAAGAAAGAAGAGGAGAGTAAGTACTAATGCCTATTTTACCTTCTGGCGGTATTTTTGAACCGGGACCGGTAGTTTCGGGAAGCAAGGTAAGAGGTTCTAAGACTTGGAGGTATTGCCCCTACTCTACGCAAAGTACGGATCTAAGACAGGATACGCGAGTTCCAGAAGTAGAGAAGGTTTATCACCAAGAAACAAATGGAAGAATGCACACCTACTCTCTGGGAAGAGGTTTGGGTTGGGTTTGTGCTGACAACGGGTGCTCTTTTTATACGGGTACCGCAACGACAGAAGTAGACCAGGCAGGAAGAGTTTTCACTCCTGCTTCAGGGACTACTGCTTGCCCCGAGGATCTACCGACTTTAAGCGGGTCGGTAGCTCACTTGACCAGGGGGCGCACAATAGTTTCGGGAACAAGGTATTTTCAAATCTAATCCTTTAGGAGGAAAACATGGCAGTTAACGTAACTGTACGAGACATCGTTAACTTTCCGGGAGGAACTGCTAAGACAATCACGCTCGACATTGCGCAGGTTGTTCCTAATGGCGGCAGTCCGGAAGGTGATGAGATTTGGGTAATGTCCGCCACCACTACCGCAACCGCATCTGGTGGTGGTTCTATCCAGAACATTTTTAAGAATGAAATGAAGAGAGGGTTTATTCGCGGTGTTCCGCCTGATAACTCTCTCTTAACCATTGGTGCCAACTACCAGCTCAAGGTAGCCATTGACGAGGCCATAGGAAATGGTGTCGACGTGACTCTTGCTCAGGGCAGCAATCTTCTGCCCGAGGATGTAGCCCAGGATCTGGAAGACAAGATCCGTGCGGAGGCAGAGATTGGTCAAGGCGGCGCCAAGGCCGGTAATCTGTCTTATTTGAATGCCCAGGTTCGTTTTGTCAACGGTGTTTTCCGTATCGAGTCTGGTACCGTATCTGACAGGTACACCGGTTCTGGACGTAGCTCTGTAGTATTGGCTGCCCCTGATCTCGGCACTGACGCCCGAGAGACTCTGGGCCTCCACATTACTTCTTCCAGCGAGCAGCTGGCTCTCCGCCAGGTGGTGGAAACTCCTCTAACCTCTGCTTATACTTCGGGAGATACTCTGACTGTAGGCTCTACAGACGGTCTTACTGCAGGCGATGCCTTCCAGGTGACTGATGGGGCTAACGCCACCACAGCCCTGGTTTCTGGTACAGAGAGTGCTTCTGTTTTGCGCTTCACCGCTGTTTCTGGTGCAGGACTTGGTTTGGAAAACTCTTTTGCTGAGGGTGCTATTCTTAAGAGGTTGGACATTCTGGAAGGCGCTGAGCCTGTCTCTGTGGTCAGAAACGTAGATCAGCTCTATCGTTTTGCCATTGACAGTATTGTTAATCAGATAGACTTCTCTGCTTAATCTAAAATGGTTGTATTTTACCTACGCAACAGCCGGGTACCTGATGACAAGGTGGTACCCATTACTATTTCGCTTCAGCATGATGCGCTTAAGGCTTATCAAGGAGATACCCGTTCTGATCAAGACCCGACCGCGTCGGGAACTGATTTTCCCAATCTTTTAGATCCAGAGGGAGATCAGGCTTGGGTTATGGTTGTTGCTCCTCCGAGGGATGAGTTAGACAAGGATACCGGTCTCCCCATTCCTCCTGAGATTATAAACGTAGTTTCCGGCACTACCGTTCATTTGGAAATAGAAGCCGCTTTGGGAAGAATAGGCAGCAAGATTGAATGGCCCAATGTGCTGCCTGATACCTCTCCTCCGCAGTTGGTAAGTATACAGCCTCCTTTTGATCAGACTTCTGATGTAAGCATTTTCGCTAACAACATAATCCGTTTAGTTGACCCTTTACCTGCGGCTGGTATGGATCTTTCTACTCTTAACCTTAAAGTTAATGGAATACCTGTAGTAACCAGCGGCATTTCGGAGCCAGGTGAAGATGTGGAGTTGGAAGGTAATGTTTTTGATTTAGTCATTACCCATAGACCTAAACGAAGTTTCTCTTAGGAGTACACATGATTCAAAACATTCGTCTTATCAACCCAAACATGACACGCGTGAATGGGTATTTTTATAGCTTTGACGAAGAAACAGATACAATGATTCAAAAGACGGATGATGGGACTCTGGCTTTTGCTTATCCTCTGGATACTCCAATCAGTCAAGAGGTTGTGGATATGGAGTACGATGGGGAGAGCTGGTGGTCTATGGAGCACATTTCCGGGACGCCTGGGGACGGTTTTGTTATCCGGAGATGGGTTATTGAAAACTTCGTTATGGTTTTGCAGCAGTCCTTTACCTTTGCTACGGACAGTAATGACACATTTCAATCCAGTGCTTTTACTATAGAAAAGTACGAAGGGACCATTCAATCAAACGGTCAAGAGAATAACAACCAGCTGACAGTCAGTTACAGTGATGATGTATTTGACCAAATAACTCCCGGAACTAATCTATTCTTAGGTCCTAGTACTAAGACATCACCCACTGATTTCTCTGGGCAGACTTTGCGGGTTACTGCCAGCACAACAAATCCCGCGACTAAGACTATCACATTAACTTCGGATAAGACTGTGGGATTTTCTGCAGGAGACAAGGTGGTTTTCAGTAAGCACATTTGGGTGTTCAACCAAAACCACCTTAAGCAGTTAGACACCGGTTCCTTGTACAAAATGAACGTATTAGATGGTAATCTACTATCGAGAACTAAGGGCGGAGTGTTCAAGGACATCAATGCGGCGGGTTTTGTGGATTTGATCCAGGCAAATCCTCCCAGTGGTGTTTTTACCGGAGCCTCTTTGACGCAATTCAACAAACCCAGTTATTTGATCTTTGTCAGAACCAACAATCTTCTTTTTATTGATGTGTTGGATTCCCAGCTAACTACGGAACTTTCGGCTATTCAGAATAACTTAAGCCCTGATACAACCGAAGTATACGAGGTTTTTGATTTAGGTTTAGAAGGCGAAACTATTTTTCGCTTGCAGCAAAAGTTCAACATCAATGGGACTGAAACTACAGAGAGCACCTATAACTACCAGCTGGCTACCTTTAAGCCTTTCCCAACTGCCATCGCCCTAACGGCAGATCCAGCTATCTTGCCTGCGGATTCCGGAAACTCCAACTCTACTATCACTGCTACGGTAACCGATCAGTATGCCTTGCCTTTTGTTCAGAGTCCGGCTGCTACTATTACTTTCCAGACCTCCGGCGGAGGAAGTGGTTCTGGTCTTACTAACTCTGGTCCTATTTCTCTGGACAGCGACGGGCAAGCCACCACAACCTACATTACAGGAGATGCCGCTGGGTTGGTTACCATTTCTGCGGAAGTTACTATTTAGGGAGAGGGCTGCTGATGCCTGTTAATATCCAGATTAACGATGGTAACTTTTCTTTTGGGCCAGAAAGTGGTTTCTTCTATACTATAAGCAGCAGCTTGGATTCTTTGGTTCAGGTAGAGGCGGATGGTACCGTTGTTAATACCTTTCCTATTTCTCGTTCTCAGTTACGGAACCCGGTTATCGAGCTTCACTACGACGGTACTTTCTTCTGGACTTTGGAAGAACTACCCTCTGATCTGGGAATGGTGATTAAAAAATGGAGGCTTTTCCCTTTCAAGACAGCTGCTTTTCCCAGCGTGTCTCCGAGTGAGTTACGTTGGCAAGATGAACTAACCCTTTTGAATAAGCCGAACATTATTTACCAAGGAGAGGCTTTCGCTATAGAGCATTACCACCGAACTTTTGATAGTTCTGAAACCCAGGGATCCACCTCTATACGATTAGATGATGCTTCTAAAGTAAGTCCTGGCACCACACTTTATCTGGGACCCAGTAGTTTTGGGGGATTTGAGGGAAACGAAGAGAAGATTGTAGTTCAATCTGTAAACCCAACTACCGGTGATGTGTCTTTTGTTAAACAAGGCGGTCTGGAAAATAGCTACACCAGTGGTGATCCTATAGATTTCCATACAGGTATTTGGTTTTTCAATGATCACTCTTTCTCAGGACAGTCTGATAATCTGGGAGTTTTGAGTAGGTTTGCTTATCCCAGCAAAAATTTGGTCAGGTCGGACTCGGGAGCTAAATACTCCAAAGTGACAGCTGCTGATTTTGATGGTAGCAAAATCTCTTTCATCCGTGGTCCCATGCTGATGACTATCAACATTGATACCGTGTCTTTCGACTTGGAGTCCTCTCTCGAGGCCAACCTCATAGAGAATAATAAATACGAGCTGATTAAGGTTTACGATCTGATTTCTGATTTGGATAATAACCTCTTTTACAAACTTCAGCAGAGGGAGACCAGCGAGGATTTAGGTACGGGGTCTCTTACTACCGATGATTTTTCTCCTCAGTTCAACTTCCAAACTGAAACAGATCTTCCATTTGTAAATTCTGTCTCTCTGCGTTTTGAGCCTTCTCGCTTTGCCATAACTGGCTCTTCTCCCAGGACAAGGGGTTTCACTGTATTTGCAGAGCTTAGAGATCAGTTCAATCTTCCGGTATTAGGAGAGACTGTTCAGTTTTCTGCATCTCAAAGTGATCTTGGGGACTCTGGTATTCCAGGTACGATGAATCCTGCTGTAGATTTTACTAATGTTTCAGGTACCGCCCGGTCTGTCTACACTCCAAGTTCCACAACCAATGATTTTCTCGTTGACATTGAGGCGGATGTTCTGTAGGGAGGCAGCCAATGGGATCACAAATAATAACAGCCCTGGCAGAACAAAAGGGTAACCAGACCACCAACCCTGATGGTTTTGATCCAGATACCAGCCGCCCCATCGAACAGTTGCCTGTGCCTTTCGATACCGACGCGAGTAGATCTAAACCAGTGGAGCAGAGATCCACGTTGGCAACTGCCAAGCAGGGAGGGGAGGAGTTTTCTAACCCCATAGAACAGCAGGGTATAGTAGTTCATGCTTCTACATTTCCAGTTCCCCAGGAAGATCACGTTCTTCAGCAGTTTAAAACTGTTTCTGCGGGACATCCCGATTCAGGCATCTCTCCTCCTCCAGAAGGACCTATCGAGCAGTTAAGATTTACCACTGCGGACCTCACAGATGCAGAAGTGGATTCAGTTCCTATTCAGCAGTTTCTTTTACAGACGGCGGGTTCCGACGTCTCAAGACCTGTTGAGCAAAAGCCTAAAATAGAAAACTCTATTCAGGTTACCCAGTTCGATTTCGTAGATTTGATCTTCCCTCCATGTAACAGTATAAAAAATCCTGTAAATACTAACATTCTTTGGAGAATACGCGATTTCGGGTTTCCTTTTGATACCACATCCATTATCTTTACAGTAGAAGGAGTGCAAGTCCAGGATAGGGATGAGTTCACCGTTACTTCTTTACCTAATGGTTTGCAGATTTTCTATGACCCCCCTCAGGATTTCGCCCATGACAAGGACATCTTCACTTCCATAACTATTAGTGACACAGCGGATCCTCCCAATACCTTCTTTTTGCGCTGCATTTGGAGAACCGTTCCTGACACTCGCCCTCCTTTTTTCCAAAACATATCTCCAGCCTGCAACTCTACGGATGTCAGCACTACAGCTACATTGGAGTTTGATGTTTTGGATTTCGGAGAAGGGGTAGATCCTGATAGTATTTCTATCTCTATTGAGGGTGTAACGGTTTGCAGTGGTGTCAGTCTCGATGCTATAAGTCAACAAGCATTTACGACCATTTCTGGATCACAAGTTGGGGCTCAAGCTACTGGGTATCATGTTACCTACGAGCACCCCAAAGATCCGTGGAGATTTGGTTCTGAAGTGACTATCGCTTTACAGGCCACTGACCTTTCTCCTGAAAGAAACTCCGCTCTCTTCGTTTGTTGTTTTGGCACGGAAGGAAGTAACGAACCTATATTTGTTTCTCCCGAACCAGAGCCTTGCGATACCTTTGTGGATAACCAAACAGGGTTGTCTTTTGAGGTTTATGGAGTAGAACACGGAGTAGACATTTCCACCCTCGAAGTAAGGGTGGACAATAAACTGCGTAAAGTTTTTGTGCGCCCAAGACTATTAAGGACGGATTAAGGAGGAGTTCCTCGTGAACGTTCAGCAGGGTAAGTTAGGATCTACAGATACTACAAAGGACATGGAGGATTTCTACGATGACGCTGTAGCGAGCTCCGTTTCTGATGTAGACCGGGCTTTACATAACGGAACTCAGTTCGTAAGGCTGGTATTGCAGCGTGCTCAGCCAGTCCAGGCTGTTCGCGGTGGAAGTAGTTTAAGTATAGGCACCGGAACCGAAGATGAAAATCTCATCGACGGCAGTTTCACTTCTAATGCTACCCCCAGCCAAGAATCCATCATCATAGGTTTTGCAGAAAATCAGCTCATCGCAACTACCCAGATAAAGATTTACTCTGTTGATCCTTTGGACACCTCTGCTTCAAACTGGGAAATCGCTACCAGCTTGGATGGTAGTGACTCCCAGTTCAATTTGGCTAACTTCCAGGCTACTGGGGTTAGCATTCAAGAGGATCCTGTAGTTCTTGATAGTCAGTCCCAGTTCCGTTACACCATTACTTTCACTGCTCCTTCTATCGGAGGTCTTCGTTACTGGAGAATCAAGAGAACCAGTGCGCCTCTATTTTCCAACACCACTGAAGTTGAGATTTTGGAACCTCTTATTCCCACCATCTCCTACTTTGATACAGACGGCTCTTTTGCCAGCTCTTTCGAGTTCGAAAGAACCAACATCTTGGACGCGTGTTATGATACCCCCAACTCTAAGTTTTATACTATTCGTTTCAATACTGACAATGTAGGTTCTTCTAACATAAACCTGGGAGATGATTTCAGTGATGCTGAGGCAGGGTCAGCTTCCGGTGGAAATAACTTCAACCCTGCAAGATGGGAAGAAAGTACTTCCAATCCGCAGTTTTTACGTTCAAGTGAGAAGTTAGTTCATAACGTTGCGACCGGTAACGGTCAGTTAGAAACTACCTATACTTTGAGCGGGGATTTTAGTGCCGAAATAAACGCTAATCCTATCAATCTTACTTCAGATCAGATGTGGTTTGTTTTGCGAGCACTGGATAGCAATAACAATACCATTATGAGTGAGGGTGTGGGTTATGACTCGACCCCCACCGTGACCGGTGTGTGGTTTAACTCCTACATTCAGAATGTCGTTGACTCTACAGCGGCCTGTGAGTTAAGGGAAGTTAGGCCTCTATACCACAATGCCCAAATAGGTACCGATCAGTTCGTTTTGAACTATAACGGGTCGGCTTGGACAGTGTCCGGAAGTCTTACTGGGGCTCTAACCAACGCACAAACAGGTGAGCTCTATGATGAATCTATAGAATCCGATACACCTTTCGAGTTCCTCATTTCTTGTACTGCCACCCCCACATTAGGTGAGCAGTTTACCTTTGATTTAGTTACCACAAGCGGTCATAAATCTCCAACGGAGTCAGGGATTATAGGGGTAGGAAGAACTTCCACTACCTGGAGTGGTTCTCAGGGATTAGTCACTGGAGAAACTGTCGGGACAGGCGCTGTAAGCATTGAGTTGTTTGGTAACACAAATGGTTCTATCAATCTGGAAGCAGACGATTATGTAGTTGTAGGATCAGGAGCTTTCCCTCAGATTGCTGTTTTCACCGTAGAGGCCACTGACAATGAGGGTGATGTTTCGGGAACCCCTCTGATTGAGTCTTTTGATGTAATCGGAGACCCGAGCCTTACTTACAACGACTTTTTGGACGGAAGGGTTCAGATCGCTTGTACTTCTTCTGGTTCTGGCGGTGGTTTTGTTTATTTGAAGATAAACAATGAACTCTACAAGTATGCAAATAACATTTCTCTGGGAACTGAAGATGGTAGCAGTGCTATTCAGTCCAGTACTGCCCAGATCCCTAAGGATGGTACCTCCAGTTTCAACTGGACCCATGAGTCTACGATCAATGGTCCTCCTTTCCTTACCTACTTAGAGTACGACGAGACCTTGGATCTGGTAAACATTAAGACTATTAATAAAGACACCTTGTTGGATACCACTGATTCCAAGCAAGCGCTTCTGAACATCTCTGATTATGATGATAACCGTTATAAGGTATTCTTTGATCAGAATGACTTTGATACTCTTTACTATGTAGATAATAGCACCAACTTGCGGGCTTTCAATCTGGATGATAGGATCTCTGCTTTCATGGCAGTAAATGCTGACGACACGACTCTTCCAGCGGGAACGGCGCAAGCCACCTTGGTTAATGCGGATGTAATCAATGCCTGGGGAGAAGCCCTGGACGGCAAAGAAGTTACTTTCCAGGTTACCGCGGGGGATGGTGCTGTTACTCCGTCCACTGACACGACTATCTCAGGAGGAAGGGCCCAAAGCACTTTCACTGTGGGAAGTACCGTTGGCGTCTCCACCGTGACCGCCACTGTGACCGAAACATAAAGGTGAGCATGAGTGGTTACTATAGTACAGTCCACAGCAATAGTAGGAGCTTCTGGGATAGAAAACTCCAGAGGTATGGTTCAGAGCGGAGGACCTACTGCTGCTAACACTGTAAGCCAAATCGAAGGTTTTTCAGTTACCACCCACGTAGATTCCTTTGGGGGTTTTAGTCAAACTAACAATGTGCGTCAGTTTGAAGGTGTTGATGGTTCCACAACTGTTCCCACCCCCGACGTAGTAGAAACTACAGCCACGGCTAAGTTTGTAGTTTTCCCCGCAAGTCTATCACGCTCCAAGTTTTTCCAGGCGGTTATAGGGACCACCGAGACCTTTGAACGGGACTTTGATAGGTCACCTTTTTTCTTTAGTCCTCACGAAACTGACCCCAATACTATACGAGACATCAGTGTAGCGCAACAGTTCCTGGTGTTTACAAGTACTACTATTCGTAGTTTTGAATCTTTACGAGCGACCCCCCGTGACGTTCCTATTATCAGTGTCAAAGGAAGCAAAGTAGATGATGAGGCTTTTGCTGCTACTGACATTCTAATCAACGGTAGTTTTGAGGCAGGTAATTTTGCTGGTTGGGAAACTGAAACAGGCACTGGCGGGACGGTAGAAGTTAGAACTGATTCTAACGTTGGCGGTGGTATTGTTGGAGGCTTAACCCCAGATGATGGTACCTACTGGGCTTACCTGAGTAAAAACGATTCCGGTGGGGACTCGGCCTACATAAAACAAAACATAGTTTTGCCGCAGAAGTACGAATCTACCTTAATAAGTAACCTCTCTTGGAATGCTGTTTTTGACGCTATAGCTCCTCAAAGTCGAAACCAACTAAGCGTAGTCTTCTATAACGACGAAGTTCCAGTATTTCATTTACGTTATAAGTTTGGAGTTCAAGGAACACCGACAGCGCCGGCAGATCTACCAGTTCTGACTCCCATTGATGTAGGAGTTTCTGCTACTTCTAATGAGATCCTTAACTACTCCCGCGTATTTTCCCAGGATAGTAGGCTTGCCGATTTCGACTTCAACGAGGTAGAAGTATGGTGGATAACCGATTCCAGTATTGGTACTGATACCGATACTCTTGTTGATGCATTCCAGCTAACTCTTAACATCCCCCCGGATCATTTTTTATCTACCAGCAGTTTCGCACATGTTCTAACTAACCATCCAACTGCTTCGGGTCTTTCTTTTACTATTTCTGGCTCTGATGATATCAATCAGATAGACCAAACAGGTCCTTTCTTTGACGAGACAGTTCCTCTATCTGGAACTCGTTTTAATCCGACTACTGGTTTTGTTTCTTTCCATGTCAAAGACGCAGCCTCTGATTTGGATCAGGGAAATGTAGATGTTTGGATAGATGGCTTACAGGTGGTTGATGCTGGTAGTACTATTACCGGATCTGTCTGGCCTTCTGCCACTAAACAAGTTATTTCCGACCGAGACATTCAGTATGAGTTTACCCGCTTTCAAGATTTCACGCCGCAGTCTACCGTAGTAGTAAGTGGTGAGTTGACCGATTTAGCTGACCCCGTCAGTAATCAAACCATCACGGATTACTCTTTTACTATTTTGGGATCTGGTTCTTTGGATGCTACTATCTCGGGGGCTCCTGATGGTACTCCGCCTACTATTATCCCTACTGACCCGGAAGATCTCGATACTCAGATTTCTCCGAACACCAATCTTCTCTGGAGCATAACAGACGACGCTTCTGGGGTAGATCCAGCCTCCGTTAAGTTGCTGATAAATGGGGCTACGAAGATAGAGAATGATGTCGCTTCTGCTGGCTCTTTTAGTAGAACTGCTAACAGTCAGCGCGGTTTTGATTACGTTTACAACCCGTTAGGGGCTTTTACTTTCGGAGAGACTGTAACCGGCACCATAGAAGCTTCGGACAGAGACGGGAACTCTTCTTCTCTGGATTATGAGTTTACTATTACTCCGGATGATACCTTGGAGATCAAGGATTTCTTCTTGGCGGAAAATCAATCTACCCTCATTACCTCTGGAACAGAGATTTCCGTTTGCGTGGAAGACCTTACTCATGGAGTTAATGTGAGCGGGACAGAGTTCTTGATAAATGGAACCGTTCCCTCAGGCCTCGTAGTAACTACCAGCGGTGCAGGACCAGATAAAGTTACTTATTCGGTTCCAGCCGCAGGTATAGTTGACTTCCGCTCAGATATTAACGTATTTGTACACGCAGAGAATAACTTCCCTGGCGCTTTTCCGGTTGTCAAAGAAGAGCTTTTCGTGCTGCGCCCGGGGTATGATGTCAACTGGTGGAACAGAAGTACAGACACCAGCGAGGGGGCAGAGGAAGTATTCCCTTACATAACCAGCATTCAAGTTCTGGCTGAAGTGAAAAACTTCGCCAAGAACTTTAATGATGCCAGTTTGTTTTATAGATTCCTCACCGAGAATCAGCAGCACGCTGATCTCGGTGCGTCGATTGTATCCAACATAAAAACGGCAGATCTACCTGCCAGTGTAAGTTCACTAAACACAATCTTTGAGTACGGCAAGGAAATAGTTTTGGAGCTTGAAGTTGCGGATCTTGAAGGAAATCAACTCAGCTTCACTCATACTTTTACTATTGAACCGAAGCCAGAATAAGTTAAGGAGGAAACAGCATGGTTGCTGTAAGTAGATTTGTGGAGTTTTCGGTCACCGCCCAGACCTTTGCCACAGGCGCATCCACAGATTCCCCCGCCCAGGGAACCTATGGTTTTAGTCGTGGTACTGGTTTAAGTGGTGCCGATACTTTCACCATCACAAAAGATTCCAACGATCAGCTCCAGGTCAACATTAACGGTGTAGGTCCGGAAACCATTACTTTGACCTCAGGAACTGATCTTGATCCTCGCTTTGTTGCCCGGGACATTGAGTTCCGTCTTCATGAGGCTAACTCTGCGGATGCCTTTAAGTTCGCCCAGTGTAAATGGAGAAACGGTAACTGGGGTATTTCTCCCAAGGGACCAAACTCTGAGAACTCATTTATCATTTATACCGGACAACTTGGAAGCAACGGCGGAGCTAACGATGTTAACGTTTCTGCCGGAGGCAATGATGCTCGCGCCACTCTCGGTTTTGACACAGTAAACGAACAAGCCGGGGCCGATTTTGCAGGCGGTTACACAGGAACCGTAACCGTATCTGGAAACTACGGCGGTCAGTTTGATGACCAATACATGATCCAAATTTCTGACCACGAAACGGTATTTGATGCCACGGCTAACGGCAGCCCCACCTACAGCGCCAGCAACGTTACCACGGGAGGTCTGTACACTAACAGCACAGATACGACCTATACGATAACTATTGATACCACCAATGGTTCCACTATGGGTGCGGGGAATGATAACGTTCCTCAAATGACTTGGACTTCGAGCCCTGTCTCTGATTCCTCGGCCAGCCCCATCGAGCTTCTTTACCCGGACCACTTTTATGATGTAGGAACCAATGGTCTCCGGGTGAAGTTTGCCGATGCTGTATTTGGAAACAACGATCAGTTTGATGTTGTTTGCTCTGGTGCCACCACGGCCAACAACGATCCGGATGGAGGGGCTAAATATATCTTTGACTCCTACCACGGAGATTCTTCCAAGGCTCTGGGTATCGGTGCTACGACAACACAGCAGACTGGGACTCAGGTAGGTTCTCGCGGGGTAACTGTTGCCTTCGAAGATACAGGCACTTTGGATGCTGCCAATAGCGACATCTTCTTCATCACCTGCCGAGGACCGCAGCCTTTGACTGAGCCGGTAACTCAGCTGAACTTTGGAAATGTTACTGTTTCTACAAACAGCCCCGTCAAAGCAGTTTGGTTCGAAATCATCGGTGGTGCAGTTTCTATGTCTACCGTCAAGTTCAGCCTACAGTCCGACGGTACCTTCCAGCATCACGATCAGGGCGATAACGATACCGAGTTCCGCTTCGGAACGGCTGGAGCTGGAAACTCCGCTCCTGGTTCTGGGCCTACCTCTAACAGTCAGGAAGAGTTCCCTGTGGATTCCTCAGGTCAGGGTAGAATCTTGGCTACTGACATTGATTCTGATACTCCACCGAACTATCTATTCGCTACCAAACAGGATCTTGCCGTAGTAAGTTCTGCAGATAATGCAGAAAGCATCGGTAACTTCCAGGGCGGTCTGGTGAGTGACTTTATTTGGTTGGCCATTAAGCTGGGCGCTAATGAAACTGGAGCCAACAGTAATATAAACTACAGGATGTTCTTTGATTTTAGCTGATAGGAGATTTCATGCGTATCGGTAGTAGAGATATTAGAATGCACAGGGGGTGGATTGTTCTTTACAATGATGGAACTGTAATCTGTGAGGACGACATGCCCTGGGTAAAGGTTCCAGATAAGAAGAACATCCGGCGAATGATTTTGAAGTGGGACGATAGATTTTGGAGTTTGGACGATAAAGATCATTACACCGTGCCAAAGAAAAGAGGATACATCGACGTAAATATGGGAGGCTCTTCCCAGGGTATTCATTCTCGGACCATTGGTTATTATGACATGGAGGAAAAGGCCAAAGTTATCATTCGAGTAGAAGAAGCTACTGGTAGGATGCAGTACGATATAGAACCATTTGAGTAGGGTAAAGGAGAGGTAGTAAGTGGTTAAGTTCCTGACAGGGGGCAACTATGATGGCAGCCAGGTCCCTGTTTGTGCCTTCTGGTCTACAGAAGCAACTACAGATAAGGATGAGGATTTTGCGGACATCGAAGCAGGGGCTACGCAGGGAAACTGCATAGCTAATCATTATTTTGCTGTCAATGACATTAGTTGCTTCAACGCCGGTCAGTGCAATGGAGAAGGCAAATGTTTGCCTTGTACCAAGTATAAGTACGCCGGTATGCGGATGGGTATTAGCCATTCTCCGCCGATGGATTTTTTTCGTCAGTTCAACAAGGGTCTTACCGAGGCAGAGATTAAGTCCCCTCAGTTTCGAGCCTTAGGTTCGGCAGTTCAGCAGGTTGACCATGACCAGCTGCCTTTCCATATTATTATCAGAAACATCCAAGCTGAGATAGCCAAATGCTGCCGTTGGTCTGTCGGCGATGGTGAGCCTTCCAAGTTTGTCCTGGCTAAGATAATAGATGGCCCTGACCTCATCGTCGTAACTACTGCGAACGGCGGAACCCAAACGTTAAGGGGCATTCGTGTAAATAATAGTGCGTTTCCGGATTCGGGAACGCCTAACAATCCAGAAGGCGGTTCTTTCTTTCCCGTAGGACTATCAGTCGTAGCGGGATGGGAGGATCAGCCTTCTTTTTATTTGGAGCCTCGAACTCATTTGGTGAAAAATGGAGAAGGGGTTGTTTTCAAGTCTTCTGGGAATAATAATGCGGCTTTAGCACGGGCTAAGCAGTTAGCCGCCCGCGCCCCGGCCGCAGCCGCTAATGCTCAGGCTGCTATTAACGCCGCGGGTGTCCAGGCTACCCAGCTCCTCAATACCGAGGTGGGGTTGGCTAATAACATTCTTCAAAGTAATGCCCCCGCGTCCCAGAAGGATAACGCTAATGCCCGCGTGGCAGAGAAACAGGCAGCAGTGGATGCTATTGCAGATGCCCAGAGTGAAGCCTCCTCCTCGGTTAGCTCGATAAACAGCAATGCTTCCGCGACTATTTCGGCAGAGGAGCCTGATGCTGTAATCTCTGCCGCTTCTGACCTGTCTCTGGACTTGGATCTTTTAGCAATATGGGTGGAGATAGCCAGCAGTAATGCGGGCGGTCAGCCGGCTTCTGAAACTGCGGCAGCTGCTGCTCGTGTTTTAAGATCCTTGGCTCAAAGTTTGCTTTTTTCAGGTAGCGGGGGTTTTACCAAATGTGAGCTGGCTTTTACCGATGAGAATCCGGCGGCACAGTGGAACTCCCCTACAGACGGTAGCTTGCCTTGCAACGGGATGCGTTCGGATTGTAAGTTCTATACAGGCCCTCGTTGGCAGTTTGCTACCACTGAAAAGATGGAGATCGGTAAGCCGGTACTGGCGGAGGCTATTCAAGAGGTCCGATTTTACTCCGATGATTGGAGCCGTTTTAGTGATCCCGAGGAGGAGTTTAGAACCCGATTTTCAGTTCCTTTCATCTGGGCCTTTAAGGACTACATAGATGCCGGAGGCACTCCTTTTATTGAGGATATGATCCTCTATAAACCTAAAACCCTTTTTGCTCGTGCTGGAACTGGGGATAATCTTTCTACTGTACTTAACTCTTATGAGACCATGAGGGTTAACAAGGTTGAAATAAGAGACTATACGGATCTGGATATAAGGAGATCTTTGAGCCGCATCCAGCCCGGACAAGATGTCTTAGATAAGGATGCTGTTCCTTCTTTTGCCACAACTATTAGTCAGTTTAGTGTGCCTTCAGCTGTAAGATTGAAAATCACACACCCTCCGACAGATGAAACTTTTGTTTACAGAACTTGGAGCCCCCGCTTCACCAATCGGATTTCCCTATTCGGTAATGCTAGCCCCAACCAAACCATTTACATTGTAAACAACACCGCTCTCCGAGCTCGTGATAGGTACCATCAGTTCTTTGAGACGAAGAACTTGTTTGACGTCCCTTCGGGAGGTTTGCCTGGTGCCAACTCTGATTTTGTAGGCACAACCGCTGCCCAACTAATAGACATCTTTGATGTTTTAGAGAAAGAAAAAGAATCTAATCAGTCGGAAGCAGTTTTAGGATTCGACATAGTCTCTTCTGACACAACTGGATTTTGGGACTCTCTCGTAGAAGTGGATCTTGTACACAATGATATTAATGACATTTTTGCTTTTATCCTAATCAATGATGTGGATTTTATTTTTGATAAGGTCCAGGTCGATTATAGAGTACTTCATTCTATTGTTACCCAGGATAGTTTTGAGGGGGTGGACTTTACCATTCACGATACTGGCATAACGGGAGTAAGTAAGCTGGGCATAGCTACTCGTGATCAAGCTCAGGAAGGAATCGTCAGGGCGACAGCCAGGCAAATTTTAGGAAATGAGCCGGTTACGGTCAATCATGGTTATTATGCTTGGAGGTTCAAGGACAGAAACATAAGCAAAACTGACGGCCAGTCTGATCTTCAGTCTGACACGGGATTTGTTGTGGAAGCTGATCCTGATGGTTTTGTTGTCAATCTTACCTATAGAGTGGTTCAGTACCGGGACGAGGAAGAAATAACTAACTGGTACCGGCTTCAGGATTGCGGTATTATAATGGCGGAAATATCTAGTCCCAACGCCCACCGGGTTCTTCCTCTCCCGGACCAGTCAGGTCAGGTAAAGGCACTTTCCAGTGTTTTGGTAAACAATGGTAGCGTTGGAAGTGTCGTTGCCCCTTGGGCGCCGGAAAAAGTTACTCTAACTATAGAGGGAGAAGAAAAGGAAATGGTTCTCCTCTATAGAAATGAAGAAGGTGTAGGCTTACCCGCAAATTATGTAGTATTGGGGCCCGCTCCGGGTGCAGAAAACCTTTTTGGAAGACCTGATCCTGCCCGGGACAGCCTAACTATCCGGTACACCTACTTGCGGGCCCAGACCCACGCCAGAGTAGATCAGGATCCCAGCCCTCCTGAAGGTTCTGGGGAGATTGTTACTGAGGATTTCTACGGGGCGGATCTACGAGAGCATAACCATGCAATAAACTTCTTAAGCACTGGGTTAATCGCCGGAGGTACACGTCCTGATCAAATACAAAGAGATCAGCAGGATTACTGTTTTGTTTTCCAGGACAGTACCGGTCGTCCGATAGGCAGAAAAGTAGTCCGTTTTGCGGTTATGTATTATAACCTGGCAGCGATTAGTGTTGAGATTTTTTACCAGTGGAGAAGCAACTGTGTTACTTATGCATTGTACCCGGATCTATTTCTATCCTTGGGGACGAATGACGGGACCACTATGAGTGCCCCGGGTGCTACTATAAATCCAGAAGACTTATTGCTGGGGTCGCGTGTACAGAATCTATTAGGGAATCATGGATGCGGTAACATTCCTTTGTGTGGTGACCATGAGTTTTTGAGCTTGGGCCCTCTACGTAAGGAGTTTGAGATTATCGCCAATGTGGCTGAGGATACCGGGGATGAAGAAGAACCTCCGCCGCCAGAGCTGAAGGCTTTCTTTCCCAGCGCTGGGCAAGTAGTAGAAGGAGAAATAGTTATTTCTGAGCCTCCGGGCACGCAATGGCGCCTAAGACGTGGCCCTTTGTGGTATCCTTACACTATTTGTGAAAGGCCTCGCTATAATAAGAGTACTCAAGGCCCTCTCAACACTGATACTACTGAGCTTATTAACGCCCAGACAGGCAAATCAGGTGTAGCTACAGGCGAGTTTGGTGTAGGAACCTTTACTCCCGGTGAAGGTGAGTTTGGGGCTCTTCCTCCTGAGTCGGAGGAGGCATACCGAGGCCCTGACGAGGTTTCTGCTCGGGCTCTGGATATACATCCGAGTCTCCGTGCTTGTACTTCTTCTTATACCTATGGAAACACCGTTAAAACGGGAGGCAACGAGTTCGTTGGTTATGCTCGGAAACGTGGAGAAGTAGATCCTTTCTGGTATGAAGGTTTGGGCTGGAGCCCTCCTCCCTTCGGTAACTTTGGACGGGCGATGTTGCTAACTGAGGTGGCTACTAAGGTAGGAGATTACGCACCGCCGGGACCTGTAGATAAAGGCTTTCGGTGGATGCCGGTATTCCCTGAGAGAGAAGAACTTGGCGGTACTTTGGAATTGTTTTCGGAGTCTCCGCAACCAGAGTCTGTAGTTTGGAGATTAGTAGGTTCTCAGACCCCATTAGGAGGAACTGGGGAATCAGCGCCCGACGGTACCGTTCGTTTCTCTCACAAATCCCTGATAACAAATAGAACTACAGGAGTTTCGTACCCGCATGTTTCTTACTTTCCTGTTTTTCTTCCCGACGGTCTGATAGGTTCAGAGCCAGAAAATCAAGGTATTGCTCCAGGTACGGATGCTCCTCGAGGCACTACCACCACTGCTTGGGCGTGGAGAGAGGCTGACAGACCTATAACCAGAGGGGCTGACGGTACAGACCCTATTCTGGGATTGCAGGTTCTTTTGCCAGATTACTTTTTGGATAATCAGCGGATGGAAGTTAGACTTCGTCCACAAGAGGGTTTCTATCAGATTAACTATACTGCTCCCCAGTACGACTCGGCTGGGGAGATTGTAGAAAATGGAACTCTTCAGCTTGGAGAGGGTCCTCCTAGAGAGATTATCATAGATTTCGTCAATAAAAGATTCGGATTAGCCAACCAGCCGGACACGGCCTATGATACCAACTTGATTTTAGGAGACGATCCGTTTCCTTGTGAGCCTCGTTTTTCCAGCAATCTTGCTATTTCTCAGCAATGTGGTTGTGAAGGCCAGGTGTCCGAGGATTCGGATTTTCTCCCGGCCATTTTCATTCATGCAGATCAAATTTCCCCAGATGGTTTTTACGCTCTTTATTCTACTAATGAGATGGGTCCGGCTTTCGCCACTGACTTGCCTTCAGGGGGGTCGTCTGAAACTCCAAAAAATATCTGCAACTATTTCCTGGAGCACATTTACTTTAGACTCGATTCTAACTTCCTACCCTTGACCCCTTCTTTTGACCCCGCCTTCTCTAACGCACTTACGATGCAGTACACTTGGAGCCGTGTTCCCCACGGTAGGTTAGGAGGCTCTGGTCAGGACGGAACCTTCGGAGGACAGGAAAATAGGGCGCAAAATTATGTAGATAAGCAAGGTGTCTTGACGACTCGCCCATTTGACGGTCAGGATAGCCTTTCGAAGAATCTGGTTTCTGCTTACTTTCCTTCTCCTTCTGAGGCTCAGCAGGCGTTACAAGATAGCACTGGTATTTTAGTGCCGGGGGCTCTGGATGTTGGAGATCCTAAACTATTGGGTGGAGCGCCTGCTACGAACAGTAGATCTCGTGGACAGTCTGAGCCTATTACCCTTGATGTTATTTTTGGCACCTTTGTCTCTGTTAAGAGGGTTCGTATTTGGTTCTTGGCTGGGGAGGGAATGCAAGTACCCACAGTCACTCTGAGCTCTGTTTCTCCCCAGAATAGAACAGGGAACTTTCCTACCGAGAGAAGTAGTTTAGAGTTGGGAAGTACTTCTTTGGTCGCCAACGGAGGAGATATTCCTTCTTCTCAGAACTTTGATGTTGGGGATATTATTCAGGGTCAGGTGCTGCTCCAAGTAAGCATCAATCCTGTATTTACGGACATTCCTTTTTGGGATAGATTTGCTCAGGAGTTCCATTTAGAGTTTGCTGGTAGGGAGAACAACCTGTCTATGGGCATTCACGCCATTGAGTTTGAGGTGGACGCGCTTTTGGGTACCTCTTCCTTGAGTGAGACTGTGTTTATTCCTGACCGTAAGTACTATACATCTACCTTTTCTCCCGTGGGTACCAACCCTATGGATCTTCTCAAGGGCATTCAAGAGGCTACAGCGTATTGGAGAACCACTTCTGTCAATGCTGATTCTGGAGCCAACCGTCATAGGGCCTATGCTTGGGATACAAAGGTAGATCAGGAGTCCAATGTTGGTCAAGGAGGTGGGCAGCCTATCATTAAGGGGGAACCAGAAGAGCTGGAGCAGCTTCAGGAAGAGGAGTATGATAAGGCAAGGAAGCTTATGCTTCCTCCTTATAGCTTTTCTTATACGGGTTTCGTTCCTTTGGACGAGCAGCGTTGGATAGATTTTCTGGGAGGTACTGTTCCTTCCTGGACTACTCGTCTTTCATTGCTCGTTAGTAATATAGATGAGGTTTCGGATGTTAGTAGTGGCAACTTAGTTTATGGGCAGGTGCCTCAACGGAGCCGTTGGAATGCCCCAGGTCACGCCTGGATTCATGTTTTGGAAGAAGAGTTGTATCAACCTTGCTGTGAGGGCTGTGCTGATTCCCAGACCGTTAACTATGAGTTCATCCACCTTCACGATAACCTAAAAGTGGTGGAGACTAAATCCTTCTGGGACGAGCTTCCTGGTGGTCTTTTGAAAGGAGTTAGATCCATTATGGAATCTCCGGATGTTATCATTCTTGACGAAGGTCAGCTATTGGATGCCCAAGGAAATCCCATTCCACAATCTGTTTTGGATGCATCGGGCATTGCCCGAGACCCTGAAACCGGTGAGCTTATTATAGAATAGGAGAGTTTTTGATGCCTTATTTGCAGTATGTTTTTTGCGACAAGTGCAAAAATGCGCGTATGGACATTGATGAGGAGGCTACTCTTCGGTCTTATATAGAAGACGGTCGTAGATCTAAGGATGTATTCATAAATCCTGCAACTTTGGTTTGGGATTATCTGGTTTATAGATGTACTATTTGTGGACGTTCATCTAAATACAAGTTTAGGGATATAGAGAAAAAAGTTAGAGAGCATTTTAGCTCCTTAGGAGAAGAGTATAGAGATTATTTTGAGAACTTAGATCGGGTTGATTTTAAGCGGTTAGATAGATCTCTTCCCCGTCCTTATTCTTCGAAGTCAAGAAAGAAAACGGGAGAGAGAATCAAGAGAACTTACGAGAGCAGAGAAGAAAAGTAATGGTATATTCCATTTTGACGGAAGCCAGGGTTAGGCCCTCCGTTGCCCCTAAACAGCCAGACGTCACTGACTACCAGGTGGTTTGGGACGTTAACCAAGACCTGAAGGGCTGGACTACGTTCGTCAACATGGACATAGTAGGCTCCTGGGGAGGTTTCCTATTTGGAACTAAGAGGACGGAAAGCGGCGGTTTCATCGGACCTTCTTCTGATTTTCCTGCGGTAGATGCCTTAGTAAACGATCGTATCTTTTTCCGTATGAAGTACGATAAGCACCCCAAAAGCCAGGGAGCTACTACTTTTGGAAAGATACAGTGGACTACGGAGGCAGATCCGATTTTCGGTGATGATAAAAGTATTACCTTCGATCTCGCCGCCGATGGCAAGTGGAACTTCTATGAGATCAACATGGGCGAAGTTCCCAGTTGGGTAGGGAACGTAAATAGAGTCCGCTTTTTCCCTTGCGAGGACGGATTCTTTAATGATGAGTTCTTCCTGAGCTTTTTTGAAATAGGCACCAATGCTTTTGATTTCTCCTTCGAGGAAGCAGATGCTGGTTCTTCCGGTTTTGCCCAGGCAGCGGTTCCTTTAAATGGAGCAGTCACTATAGAAAAGGGCGTCAACGATAAACTTATTGTAAATATTGATGATTATGGTGACGTTCAAATAACTCTTACTCCGCAGACTTCTCAGCCTCTTCTTATAGCCAGAGATATTGCCCTTCAGTTGGGTAAAGTAGGTATAGGGGGGTATACGCGGGCAGATGCTTTTATGACCGAAGACTCCCTTCTCCGGATAGAGTCAGGAACTAGGGCTTCTGATTCCAGCGTTTCTGTTAAAAGTGGTCCCAATTCTGCGGCTGAGACTTTAGGTTTTACGGATGCTGTGGGTTTCTTTATAGGCACCACAGGAACTGGTTCCGAACCTGACTCTCAATACGAACCCCTATCTGCTTACAGACCTACTACTTTAGAGATACTTTCTCTGTTTGATAATGATGAGGATTTGCCCGCTTTTAGTCTGGATCCACAGCAGCCCATAGTTCAGGCAGGTAACGTTAACTTCGCTGTAGTAAATCAGCGTCTAACTCAAGACATAGTGTTGGAGGGTAGAGACACCGGCCTTCAGGGATTTAGTATTACTCAGGACGGTTCCCTGGATGGTGCTTCTAAAACCTTTATAGATTTGAACCATCCCTTCGCTGATGAGGGTAAAGTAGACAAGATATTCATGAATGGTGTTCCTAATAGGGACGGCTCAAGTAAGTGGAAGATCTTTCGCCCTCGGTTGGATGGAACTTTAACTCTTGTGTCTGAGGGAGCTATCGCTGAGAAGACTTTTACCGATGATCCCAATGGCGGTCTTGTAAGCAGCCCTGTCCCAGATGTTTTTACAGCTGATCTGTCTACATCCAACGTAAAGGTTCGCCGCGGTGATCTGTTGGGTATTTTTAACGTAGGGTTGCATGCGGGGGCTGGAAATACAATCAAGCCGGATGCTCTTTATTACGAGATAGATGGAGATGCTACTGGAGATGTGACACCTCCCCCTCCTTCTGGTGCTGGAGAGACGGGTCTGGCTATTTACGCCGAGGGCGCTGCAACGAAGAATAGGGCAGTTATTGACATAGATCTTCGCCGGAGATTAAACATTGACCGAGTTAGAGTCAAAGGTATAGAAGATGCAAGAGATTTGGAATATAATCTGGGTATAGCTGGATCTGCGGAATATAATGCCGACATTAGCGGAGAACACACTATTTGTTACCAAGTAACCCCCACTGTGAGGGATTGCTTCACCAGACAAAACCAAGCTTTTAACATCCAAGCACTGAACGACGATGTTTTAACTGCGGAGAATGGAGACATAGGTTTTGGAGATGGGGGAGTAGGTGGTATAGGTGGTGCCGATGTCACAGGTTCTACCTACTTTTATGTAAACGGAGACGGGGAGTTTCTCGGGTCCTTTGAGTTTGAGAATCAGGGGCCTGAACGTTTTAACTTCTTCCGAGATCCTTTAGGCATAGAATGCTTCTTTAGCAGTCAGACCCCCAGGCTGGACAAGCCTGTGGGTAAGGTTGTTATGTATTTCAAGGATAAGAAGAACCAAAGAGCATGGCAGCTGGAGTACTTGGTCGGAAGAGGAGGAAAAGGAGGAAACGGAAGTAAGCCTGGCTTCTCCTTGATCCCTGCTGATACTTTTCAGTCTGTTAGAGTTGATGATAAGCTCATAGAGCCCTTCGCCGGTATACCTTTGAAAGAAGATCATGTTTCTCTTTTGGTAGACAACCCAGTCATCTTGGATGTTGTCGCCGCCGATGGCACCAGAAACCCCCAACAAGGTGTTGACTTTGAAGAAAATGTTGGTGAGCTTGGAGGGGTTAACTTCGGAGATCAGGCGGTTTTTCTTGAGTTCCAATGGAATCGCTTTGAATGGTCCTTTGAGACAATAAGGACTCCTGCTTTAAGATGGTACAGTGATTTCCACTGGAGTACCAAGATTTCTGAGATGCAGGTTTTTGCCGTGTCGGAGTCCAACGAATCCCTCGGAGACAATGTACAGGTTCTTTTCTCTGCAGATGGTCAAACTTTTACCACTGCCGACTTATCTAACGCCAACGAAAAAGAGGCTGAGTATAAAATAGGCAACTCTCCTCAGTTTATGCGTCTGATAGTCCGCCCGGTTTTGAAGACTTCTTTGAATGATGTTCAGATAGATTTTGAAGAAGATCAGGTTTGTTTTGGGGATGAAGGACGCATTACTAAATCCACTTCCCTTAAAGAGGCCCGAGTTGGGTCTGTTGGGGCCAGCACGCCACTTAAGATTACAAACAACACTGGGCAGACTGCGGATCTAATACTGGATGTTCCGGAAGACATAGAAACTGCCCGACAGCTTCTGTACTTCAATCAGCTGAATAGCCAGGATAACATACAATCTCCACAGGTAGGCCCGCCAGGAAGAGTAGATTTTAATCCGGGCAAAGTTCTAAAGGAACAGTCCAGCGTGACAGTTAACTCCAAAGCTTACGGTTTGCTCAGCCTTGTGAGCGGTACCGAGAGTTTCCGCTCTGATGATCTCGCGATAAACGGAGGCTTTGAGACTGGTACTCTGGATGGTTGGAATGTTGAAATAACTAAATCAGGTACTTTAGATTTTCAAATACCTAAAGTGGATAACCTTTCTGATTCTGCTACGTCTTCGATTCAAACTGGGGAGTTTTCCTTCGGTGTAAGTCAACACTCATCTGTTCCGGCCCAGGACTCGCAGTTTGCAGGTGTGGCTTTCAAGATTGGACAAACTCACGATCTTTCTGAGTTTGCGTCAGGTATTGATCAAGGATTCTCTACATTTGATTTTGGCTTTGATTATGCTGCCTATGGAACTGATGCTAATCCTACTATTCGAGTTTATGGTTCCCCAACTCTTTCTGGGGTTTTAGAGCCCCCTGGAACTGTAGTAAGTTCGGGGTATGGTAGCAACCTGCTATCGGAACTTGTTGCTACTAAATCCAGCAGTGTCGGAAACCCTAACTCCGGTAATGCCGGATACGAGTCTACTATTAACGTGAAAGAGGGTACCCGTTTTATTAGGACAGAAATAGATGTTGATATTCCCTCGGAAGAGACTTCTTTGGGTAGTTCGGGTCTTATTTTTCACATGGACGATTACAGTGCTTTTGTGAACACCCCAGCTTTGACCACTGCCAAATGGTATAAGAGTTATTTCACTGGCCAGGGAGATTTTGGGGACGCTTCTTTTGTGCCGGTTACTTCAGGCTCTTTCGTTGCGGTTACCGGCAGCCATCACTGGTACCAGCCAGCAAGTCAAAGCGCTGATGCCACCCCCGAGCCCGGACAATCCCAGGGTTTCGATTTTGCGTTTACTCAGGATAGGAATAAGGGAGTTCAATCTTTCTCCAGAATGCGCCCTACCGATCCTGGTATTTTGGGAGCAAAATGGGTGGGGGAGAAGAAGATCGCAGGGATCCGTGTAGCCCACTCGGACAACACCGGCCCCTTGTTTGCATCCTCTCACTATCCTCGTTTCTGGCAAATAGAAGTTCTTAAGACCAGGACGGAGCTGGGAGGACAAGAGCCAGACATCAATAACAACTCTCACTTTAAAGTTGTTCGCCAAATAAAAACTCTCATTAAAGACGACGGCCCTTCTGAGCTCAACATCAATTCCAATGAGTTCGGAGGTTCCAGTTCCAAGATCACAACTTGGATCTTTGATGAGCCGGTCTCTACAGAAGGCATTCGGTTGGTATTTACCCTAAACTGCGACTTGTTTGAGCGCCAGAGTTTTTCGGATTTCTCCTCCTTTAACGCTTTCACAGGTTGCCCGGATAACACCCTTTTCGGTACTGACTTCGTTACTAATAAGGGAATTTATGTTAGTATGATTATACCCCTGGAATCCCTGGGAAGGACCAGTTTGCCTGTAGACGATGTTCCCGACAGAGAACTTTCCGACGGTATAAACTCGGAAGGAGGAGATGGAGGAACCATCTATGCTGCGGTGGATTTGGGGCGACATTTTGATGTTGAGACGAATTCTGATTTGTTTGAGTTGGTCGCGGATACCATTAGGCAAACCTCTTGGACTACCAACGCTCTCTTCAGTGGGGACGATACAGATGATCCCAATCAAGTTACCTGGGCAGGTAGTTCAAGTTTTGCCCGTTGGATAAGATTTGATGCACCGGCTACCCCTGGCGGGGAGTTTGAGCAGGAGGTTAGATTTTTCCAGGGAGGTCTAAGTGCGGGACAGGGTGTGCCCTATGAGATAGAAAATCTTCCTCAAGGAATTCTTACTCAGGCCCGTATTTACCCAAGGCTCCAGACTGCCAGCATACCTTTGGAAGGGCCCAATCATTTCTGGAAAGATTTGGGTAACATTTTAACAGATAATCGCACAACCACCTTTATAAACTACTCAGATTATCCTATTATCTGTTTAGACCTTGGAAGAGATTATCTCCTAAAACAGACCTCCTCTGCTATTGTACAACGTAGGGAACTGTTCACTCCAGGTGCCACTTCTAGCACGGATGACAAAAACTACTGGCAAACCAATAACGACGATGCTTTTGCCTATTCCTCCAAGTCCTTTAGGCAAGTTAGTGACCCCTCCCGTGTTAAGTATACCAGTTTTGGTGATGCTATTCCTACCAATACTGTGCGTTGGGTTGCGGTTAGGGGTATTGGAAATCTTCTTCAAGATGATATTTCCGGGGCAAAAGAGTACAACTTTGAAACCCTGGGAGGTATTCTCTCTGGGGTGAATTTTGCCCCAGAAAATCCTGAAGTGCTTACGGAAAATTCTAACTGGTTTACAACTAATACTGCTGCCCTGCGGGATATTTCTACCTTTGATACTTCCCTGGGTAGACCTTTCAGTATACAAGAGAATGTAGATTATGGTTCCAATGGACCATCCAACCAAAGAGGAACTTTTGGAGACCCTTACTTTGTGTGGGATGGTGTTTTCGACATTGCGGATGATGACTTCTGGGGTATTGCTTTGCGGGACCCTAATACAGGGCTCAACATAGGAGGAAATGAGTTTCCTCATTATGTGTGGCGAGTGTTTAGGGATCCTTACCGAGGAGATTCGATAACTCGCACTATAAAAGCAGTTAAGATCCTTGGATACAACGGAGATTTTTATCCCAAAGATTTTGAAATCCAAAGTTTGGACAGCGCTGATGCTGATCCAACCTCCGATTTGAGCTGGACTACTATCGATGGGGGTAACTTTACAGGAATAAATACTTATAACCAGGGTCTGGGTTTTACATTTATTTTACCGGAGCCTTTAGAGGTTAACGGTATCCGCATCCTGGTAAATGACAGCGAGTATGTGGACGACACGGTTACCTCGCAAGTAAATGAACTTGGACAGTTCAATCAATCCCCTATTGATAGAGGCCCACAAACCAGGATCGTCTCTGTTGTAGTTTACGAGGAAGTAGTAGAGGAGGCCAATCTTGTAGGCACTGTGGAAACAGACCATGCTCAGGGTTCTTCTATTAGTTCTACTACCCAGGTGCCAGAGCGAGGGCCTGCTAACATGATAGATGACAACTCTCGCACTTTTTTCCAGTCTACAGGTTTTCAAGAAACCATAACTCTGAGCCTGCCCTTTGCCAGAACTATCAATCGCTTTGAGTGGGAGATGGATCAAAACTATGCAGAGCAGTTTGACCTGGACCCTATAAGTTCCAATGCTCCCGGTACCTTCCGTCTCAAGTCTAACGAAAACATAGTGTTGGAGACTGTATTAGATATAAGCAACTTTTCTGGACTTACCTTCAGCGGAACATTAGATCCTCCGGTTACTGCTGACACCTTCGTTTTTGAGGTGGATGAGCCCCAGGGTGTTGATACTGATGCTTCTTCTATAATCATTCACTCTCTGAGGTTGATAGAAGAAACACAACAAATTACCCCCTTGGTTACTGTCGAGGATACTTTCGATAGGAGACCTGATGGGACCAATCTCCGTAGTACTAAAATAAACTATGCCAAAGATGCATCTGCCATTGCCAATGTTTATCTGGACGGAGTTGATGCTGGAAACGATGCGCTCTTTTCGGAGAGAGACTTTTTCACTTTCTGGTTGAAAATAAACGATGTTTCCTTGTTGGATACTAACTTCGGTTCTTTCCGTCTGGGCAATGACAGAAACACCTACTATTCTTGGAGGATTCCTGGACTAAACTTGAAATCAGGGTGGAACGAAGTAAAGCTCCAGTTTAGTCAGGCCTTTGATAATACTCCAATAGAGTTCCAGTCTGGACCTAACTTCGACCCCGCTACCGGGGAGAGCCGGGTAGATTTCGTTACGGCGCCCCAGGTCATATCTACCTCTGTTGATGGTGTTTTCTCACAGAGGGTTGAAGAAGCACCGGGCATTCGTTTTTTTGAGATGGAGTTTAGGGGTTCTGGTGGCTCCCAGGAGTTGGAAATAGTAGTAGATGACATGAGATTTATTCGTAATAGATTTGAGGATAAATGTCGCTTTACCCCTTCTCTTTACCTTAACAATAGTGAAACTTTTTCCATTTTCCTTGAAGGCTTGGATCTTTCTGTAGGAACTGTAGAGTTTTGGTTACAGCCTGATTGGGGGCAGACTGCCCGTATAGACAGATTGCGGGACATTCTGCCGAGTATCTTCAAAATAACGCGTCCCGACGGCAAGTTTTTAAGCTTTTTCTATCGTCCCAGTGAAGGATTTGTAACGGTTATCAACGCCGGAGACGAAGTTCTTCAGTTTAAGTCGGATGTTAGTAAGTATTTGTTCCAACCCTTTGACAATATTCACGTAGCTCTTACCTGGGATGTGTTTGGGAGAATGCCTCCTACTGGAGCCACTTTACGTATGTGGATTAATGGCCGGGTAGTTTTTGCTACTAATAGAACTTGGGACGGCTTACGAGAAGGTGGCGCTACAGTTATGTTTGGCGGGGAAGTAGGGCAGGCAGTGGCTGCTACTCCCCACAACGAAACGGCTATTACTTTTACTCCGGTGCCTACTTTGCCCCAGACCAATACGGCTTCTTCCTGGGCACTTTTAGAAAACATAAAGATTTATAACTACGCAAAAACTGACTTTTCCGACATCAATCGGAGAGACATAAATAGAACTCAGCTTGTAAAACCTTCTGACATGCTTCAGATTTCTCTGGACAATGTGAACTTCTACTCTTCTGGCTCGGACCAACTTCCGCTGGTTGTAGAGAAAGTTCCCTCGGATGTTACAAAGACTGTGTACATACGTAGTAACATCCCAAAGGACCTTACAGGTGACGAAAATCGGGATGCCTCTCTACTGGTTAGATGGAAAACCCCACTGGTCCAGTGTGATTAGGAACGATAATGGTTGAAAGAAACATGATCCGTGAAGGGTTTATTCGTAATACGCCTGTATCAACGGGTAACCCTACCTTTTCAGGAAGTCAAGTTGCTAATGAGGCACAACTTTCTGCTTTGGCCGATGAGAATACCTCGGTGGCGGCTATCACTGTTTCTGCTACAGAAAACATAGATCTAACTGCAGACTTGGGCGCGCGCTGGAAGTTAGGGCGCCTGGAGTTGTACACAGACGAGTCTACCATAGGTAATGTTACCATGGAGATCAGCGACAATAATGTTGACTTTCATGGAGTAACTCTTACCGGTTCTCCGAACATGTACGTGGGCGACATACCAGATTCCACGGTTTCGGGTGCCCCAAGGTATATTAGATATAGACATGCTGCTTCTACGGCTACGGATGTTTTTGAGTGGAAGGCAATTAATGATGATACCATCGTAGACTTTGGCGTTGACGGTAGCCAAACTCAGGCACAAATAGATGATGCTCCAGTGGGTCGACCTTCCGATAAAGTTACAGAGTTGAAACTTTTCAATCGATACGGTAAGTCTGGAACCGCCTCTGTGTTTGTCGATAACACGGGAGCCGCAGCAGATGAACTTATAGAGGTAGCAACCACAACCACTGGTCCCTGGTTTGGTAGAGTTATCTCCGATACCGTGCAGCCGGATAGAGTTCCTTTTACTTCTGGTACCCTGGATAATACCCAGGTTGTTGGCGCAAGTGGTTATTTTGTAGATTATGTTAATAGTTCAAAAGACAGAGGATGGCAGGGGGATAATGGTGCTTCCGCCTCCATTGTTGCCAATGGGGTTGA
>WJJK01000100.1 GCA_014729705.1 Candidatus Altarchaeales archaeon
AGCATAAATCAAAACAAAAGTTTTCTATTTCTTATGGTTTTTATGTATCAAATACAGAAGTTAAAATCCCCAAAGTTGGTAGAGTAAAACTAAAAGAAAAAGGTTATATACCTACTAATGATATTAAAATAAACTCAATGACAGTTTCTAAAGAAGCTGATAGGTGGTTTATTTCTGTTCAATGTGAACAAGATATAACGGAATCTAAAGAACCAGAAACCGTGTTAGGTGTAGATGTTGGTATAAAAGAATTAGCTGTTTGTTCTAATGGACAAATCTTTAAAAATCCCAAGTATCTTAAAAAGAGTAAAAAGAAATTAGCTCATGCACAAAAGAATTTAGCACGTAAAAAGTTTGATAAAGAAACTAAAAAATCAAGTAACAACAGAAATAAAGCCAAACTTAAAGTACAAAAGATATTTAGAAAAATAAGAAATCAAAGGTCAGACACTATACATAAAATGACAAGTAACTTGGTGAAAACCAAACCAAGGTATATTGTCCTTGAAGATTTAAATGTATCAGGCATGATGAAAAACCATAAATTAGCTGGAGCAGTAGCCGATGCTTCCTTCTACGAAATTAAAAGACAGCTTCAGTATAAAACTTCATGGTATGGTGGAAAGGTCATTGAGGTGGATAGATTCTTTCCTTCAAGTAAACTATGCTCATCATGTGGTTGCTTAAAGGAAGATTTAACTCTTCAAGATAGAATCTATATTTGTGATTGTGGTTTAAGTATAGATAGAGACTTAAATGCATCTATCAACCTTGAACATTATGGATTAGATAAACTTAAAAATACCGTTAGTTCAACGGGAATTAAAGCCTGCGGAGAAAGTGTAATACCAAAGCAAGGCATATGCCTTACTGAGGCTGTTTCTACGAAGCAGGAAGAAAACATGAGTCTTGCAAAGATTCTATAAGTTTTTCAGAACGGAAGACGAACAGGAAGGATAGCATGCCAAAAACTATACATGTAGGCATCTTCGTGCCGGTCTATCATAGAGAAGACAAAGTAATCAAATCCCTCCAAAGCCTGTATGACACACAAAGGGGCTCAGGGGATTATATACTAGAGATCTCTGTAGCGGTGGGTATCAACGGTGCTCGGCCCTCTCTACTGAGGTATCTCGAGGAAGAGGTACGAAACGAATTCACTAGACGTGAGTGGCCTTACTACACAGAGAAACCCATGGTCAACCTCGGTAAACCACTAATCGTCAATCGAATGGTAGAGCAGTTAAGTACCCTGCAGCCTCTGGACTATATAGTAAGCTATGACTCAGACATGATAGCTCGAGATAAGGGGTGGCTCTTAAGTATCATAGATGTTTTTGAGAACTACCACGGGAATCAAGATATAGGTGCCATCTGTCCTAATCAAACCGGCGAGAACTGTCATGTGCTAACCCCGAATCCGGTTACGATTAAATGGGGTCAGTATCACCTTGTGTCACGTGTTGGGAATGAAGGGGTGGCTGGTGGGGTCCTCGTCACGTCTCGATCGCGGTGGGAGCAGCTTGGAGGCTACTATGCACATAGGATATACGCTTCCGATGACGGGCACTATGCTTTGGCCTGCGCTCAAAATAATCTATTGATGTGTGTGATCAAAGAGGTTAGTGTCCTTCACCCACACGGAGATGAACCCCAGTATGTAGAGTGGAAATCAAAAGCTACGGGAGACCGTTTAACTGAAAAAGAACGTTTTGGGTGTGACATGTCTAATTAAGGAGAGATGCATGGCTACTAAGAAAAAGGCCACTAAAAAAGCTGTAAAAAGCAGGACTCGTAAGAGCACTAAGAAGACGGAAACTCCGAGGGTACAGAGGGCAGGGGAAAAGGATCCGAAACTTGTAACGGCTGTCGTGGCTTTTGCGGTGGCGTATGGGCATGATGTAAAGATCCCCTCGAATGCTACTATATGGGTAGGGAACCAGGAATCCTTGCTTCCTATCAGATTCATACCTACAGACACAGAGAATCTTCAGGCAGTCGTCGATGGTCTTAAGCGAGACCTACAAAACCTCACAGATCAGAGTCTGAGTGCCTAATGTTCAAGCTCATCGTCGTCGGAGGGCCCGCTGAGGCCTATATAGAACGCTGTCTGACGTCTATCATCTCTCAGACAGAGGGTGAGTGGTCTGCGCAGGTAATGTTGGACCCTGTAGGCGATAAGAGCTATGAGAAGGCAAAGAAGTTTGAGAGTGATAAGCTTCATGTGCACCTGAATGAGAACCAGCGTTATGCACTCCCGAATATCATACAGTGCGTCAAACTGCTGAGACCTTCGGATGAGGACATTTTGGTCACAGTAGATGCAGATGACTGGCTATACGATGAGAAAGCCCTGGCGACGGTCAGACGATACTATGACACGACGCCGGGGTTATTGCTTACACACGGGACATGGTATGGGTACCCTGACCCTACTGCAGTGAATAATAGTGCTCCTTATTATCGTCCCGAGTTCGAAGCTGGAGTACGGCGTGCTGTGTGGAAGGGTACTCATCTTAGGACTTTTAAGTACAAGCTTTGGAAGAATATAAAAGACAATGACTTAAGAGACTCCAAGGGAGAGTACTACAAGTGTGCTTGGGATTTAGCTTTTATGTGGCCTATGATGGAGATGGCGGGATATGATAGGATAAAGTATATCCCAGAGAAGTTGTACGTTTATAACCGTGAGACGCCGCATAATGATGAGAAGGTAAGAAGCGGCGAGCAGCAGCGGAACCACCAGGAGATAATGACTAAGGAACCCTACAAGAGGATTGATTCATGGTGAGGACGTGTATCGCATCTGCTGTGAGGGCCACGGCGTATCTTTTGAGAGCTATCCCTCGTATGAAGAAGGCCGCTGTAACAGTCACTGTGTACCACGGCTCTCCGAAGCTATTTGATAAATTTGGTTTGGAAGAGACTGCGCAAGGTGTTTTATGGTTCTCAGAGGATAGGGATAAGATAGTACGAGGTGAGTCTGGCGCTAACTCTTCTAAGTACATATATACCGTAGACTTACATCTTGATCGACCGGCTGGTTGGGGTGAGTATGATAAGTACTTCCTGGCGCAGTTAAAACAGAACGGCTATGACGGTATAAAATTAGATGATGATTGGGTCGCGTTTGACCCGAAGGATGCGCGGATAGTGGGTGTAGAGGAGCGGCAACCAGACGGTAACTACAAGCGGATAAGATAGAAGACACTTATAACAAGTGAGACAAGATGTTCAAGATAGTGATAGTAGGGGGGCCTGCAGAGGGGTATATCCAGCGTAATCTGAAGCAACTCTTGAATCAATTTGAGCAGGACTGGGAAGCTTGCGTGATTTTGGATCCTGTAGGGGACAAGACATATGAGCAGGCGAAGGCTTTTGAGTCGGATAAGATCAAGGTCATCCTGAATGATGAGCGTCTTTATGCTCTCCCCAATATCATAAAATCCATCAATGAGATGCACCCTTCTGATGATGACATCATAGCTACGGTAGATGCAGATGACTGGCTGACGCATGAGGATTCTTTAGGTATAGTAAAGCGAGCATATGATGCACAGGATGATTTGATGCTCACCTATGGTAGCTGGGTATCTTATCCTAACTCATACGCGAACACGAATACCAAAGAGCCTTATAAGGAAGAGGATTTCAAAAACATAAGAAAAGCTCCATTTCGTGCAAGTCACATCCGTACGTTTAAGTATCGGGTCTGGAAGCACATAGATCAAGAAGATTTCAAGGATGATGACGGGAACATGTTTAGGGTCGCTTGGGATCTGTCTTTTATGTGGCCTATGCTCGAGATGGCTGGGTTCCATCGTACGAAGTATATCCCTCATAAGGTGTATACCTACAATCAGGAGACGCCCCACAACGATGCTAAGCTGTATCTGCGGCAGCAGATGTTCTATACGGACTATCAGGCTGCGCGTCCTTCCTACTCATATAAGGAAGATCTATAATCTATTAATATTCTATATATAGATATGTCTATACAAAAACCTACCCTAAAGAAAGTCTGTTTGTATCTTGATGAAGATCATATCAAGGTACTTCAGCGAATCAAGAAAGACCGCGGTGTATCTATTTCGGTATCGGTCCGTAAAGCTATCGAGAACTACGTAGAGCATCACTGCAAGCCTGGGAAGGATGTGGAGGATGCTTAATACCATCATCTTTTCTAAGGACCGTGGATGCCAGCTTGAGCTGCTTCTTAGGAGCATGCAGGAGTTCTATCCAAGTCATGTTCCATCTGCGGTGACCGTCATATGCAAATGGACGACCCCTAAGTACAAAGAGGGTTATAGTAAGACTTTTAAGCTCCACCCAGAGTATCATTATGTGATAGAGCAGGATCGGGATTTCCGGAGGTGGGTCGTAGACACAGTCGATGCTACGAAGAAGTATACGGTTTTTTTGGTAGACGATAATGTGTTTAAGGAGCCTTTTTCTTATACAGATCCTGAGTTCCGGAGGTTTGAGGATGATCCAACGAATGTTTTGTGTCTCACTCTTAGGATGCACCCTCGTATAAATTACTGCTATACGGAAAAGAGGCCTACACCGGCTCCTACTGTATGGGAGGCCCCTGGGGTTTGGAGATGGAAGGATATGGGTTTGCTTGGAGATTGGGCATATCCAATGTCCGTCGACGCACACATATACTACACGCAGGATATCCTTCCTTATGTACAGGGTTGTTCGTATCAGAATCCTAATACTATGGAGGGTTCTTGGTGGAGGTCTCCTATTCAGAAGCCTTTTATGGTCTGCTACCAAAAGTCCTGTGTCATGAACATACCTTTCAATCGGGTACAGGATGCTAATGGGAACCATGCCGGGAACATATCTGCGGAGTATCTGAACGAGCAGTATCTCGCAGGAAAAAAGATTTCTCTAAATCCAATACGAGGTTTGGATAATATCTCAGCACATCAAGAGATCCCACTTGTGATGGAGCCATAATGATAACACCGATACAGCTCAAGGAAATTATCACGAAGAACGCGTATGGTTACAAGGCGCTTTTCTCGAGTGATACATTTTTTAAGAGGATACC
>WJJK01000101.1 GCA_014729705.1 Candidatus Altarchaeales archaeon
CTAAAGTAACCTTCTGAAAGAAGTTAAACACAATGATTCCCACCAGAAGGTAGAGGGGGTAGTGGGGTATGTCTTGCCCCAAACTTTTTGAGAACACGAACAAAAGCAGTATGAACATCAAAAGAGGCTCTAGCAGGTACCATAGTATCCCCAGATAACTGCCTTCGTTTCGGAGTTTGAATTCCGCCTCAGCGATCGAAAGACTTAAACCCCAGAGGCGTTTAAACTTTTTTTTGGAAATCAATTTAATCGATTAGACCCCACAGAAGATATAACGCTTGGATTATTATATATTCCTGAGGTTTATGTCGCGTAGGCTTTTTTCACGTTCAGGGGGTGAGAGCTGTTGCGTGGGCTTTCTCGTTGCCTTCGCTTTAGGGGTGTCCGCCTACATCCGTTTTTGGGGTTTTACGTTGCCTGAATTCGATTTAATCTGCAACCTCGTAAGCCACAGCCAAAAAAACATTCAGGGTTTGGTTTACTGTTTCACGCAACCGCAGAACAATTATCTGTCCACAAGCGTCAACTACCGCCCCATACCCGCTTTAGTGCTATGGTTCACCCATCTGTTGTTTGGATTTAATCTTCATCTTTTGCATTGGATTAACTTCCTGCTTCACGGCTTGAACACAGCCTTAGTTTATGTTTTAACAAAAAAACTTCTTAGAGGAAAAAAAATATTTCCACTAGCTTCAGCAGCATTATTCGCCTACCACCCCATACACCTTCAAACCGTTTTATTCGCCTCCCGGATGCCGGAACCCCTAGTGCTTTTTGGCATGCTATTGTCTCTCCTATCTATTATGAGATACGTTGAGGGTGCTGGGAAAAAATATTATGTATCATCTATTGGTTTCTGTTTTATAGCTATATTCTCCAAACCAACAGGAGCCTTAACCCCCTTAATCCTTTTACTCTACCTGCATCTTTATGTAGATTGGAATCTGAAGAGGAAAATCAAGACAATCACACCCCACCTAACCTTAATCCCCTTATACTTTATTTTGATGTATAGTGTTTTAGGGGGTCTCGGCGGATATGGGGGAAACCATATACAATTTAGATACAGTGTTTTGAATCTGGTAACAGGATTACTTGATCCAACAGATCAACTGAAGATCAGTTATTTTCCTAAAATATATTCCCTGACGTCACAATGGGGTATACAGTTACTGTTTTATGTTGGCTTAGCCGCAGGCTCCCTATTTTTGTTGTATAAAATCAGGGGTAAGAAAAACCTTGTTTTCCCGGCAACCACGTTCCTCCTAATAGCCTTAGCTTATCTGGCGTCGCAGATGGTGGTGAACCCCTGGTACCTATACATATTATGTGCGCCCTACTCGATTACGCTTGCAACATATTTTTCCCAGATATTTGATGGAGACGATTTTGTATCAAAGATACAGAAAACTGTGTTTTTTGTATACTTATTTGTAGTAATACTACACAGCCCCCTACTTAGGTCTTATACTGCTTTTCACAGTGCAAGCCAGACCACCGGCTCATATCTGGATCAAATAGTTAATTTTTCAGAAGACCTTCCAAAAGACTCGACATTGTATCTAGTAAATACTCCTGAATACCTGGTGTTTAAGGGTAAGGGTTATCCTTACTCGTGTTTCATGGCCTCTGAGGCTTCAGTGAAAGCCCTACTTGACTACCATTATCCGGGGAAAAACCTGAAAACATATTCTCTTCTAAGCAGCACACTCGCCTCAGAGGGTGGGGCCTTTAGGGTTTCAAGCAGTTGGAGGGATGACTGTATTTTAGAGGCCCTAAACCGTAACCGGCGGAAGGCAACCCTTAAACCCTCAGTTTGCTGGATGGGTGACTGCGCCGGCAAAAGAGGGTTTCCAGTGAAAAGAACGCCGCGGGGGTGGGAGGTGTTTTTTTCTGAAGATAAATCCAAAGACGCCTTCGTGTTGACCTTCAACGGGGCGGCGGTTTCTGGTCACCCCCTTGAATTGAACTGCGGGGGGTTTGAATAACCCTTTAATATCACGTAATATATAATATATTTTTAATACAGTTTATTGGGGTGTGTTTGGCTGCGTGATTAAATGGGTGTTGTGTTTGGCTGAAAACCGGGTCAAGGAATTCGCAGGACAAAAGAAGACCGCCGTACTGTTAGTTTTAACGTTGCTTCTCATTATTCCTGCCTGCGCAACCGACCTAACTGGCATAGACGACATAAGGATGACCGGCGGTTTGAACCTGACAGGCGGCACGGTGGGGGTAGACGCTGATCCTGAATCCAACTACGGCGTAACCATCAGCCAAACCGGGGCGGGGAAGCGCGGAATATACATAAAAAACCTTGAGACTACGGGGGCTACTTCATCCAACTATGGAGTATACATGGATATGCGAACGGGCACAGGCAACACCGACCCCCAACTTTATGCGGTTGACAACAACCTCGTGCTTGACGGCGGCATCGACATAGCCAACCCATTCGCCTACGCAGTACACAACACTGTTTTTTTGAATTCAAGCACTGCAGTGGGATACGGCGTCTATAACAGTATGTACACTAATTATACCAGCGCCCAGGCTTATGGCGTCGGCAATAACATTAATTCCCAGGCTAAAACCGAGGATGAGACTCTATATGGTGTAACATCCACCCTCACCCCGGATAGTGCGGGGGATAAGGCCATCGGAGAATACATAAGGTTAATTGACAGCAGCGACGTAAACGATCCCACAGACGATATGCGGGGACTTCACGTAGACGTGGATTGGAGCGGAACCGACGCCAACAACCGCGTCTGGGCGGTATACGCGGAAGGAGCTGAAAGCTACTTCGCAGACGAACTAATCGTGGACGCGGATTTTAACGTCACCGGCCACAGCGACTTAACAAGCGCGACGTTCACTAGTGACGTGGATATTCTGGGGGATTTGAATGTCTCTGGCAACGCTTATTTGAATTTGGTGGAGATTGAGTGGGGTAATGTGTCGGTGGATCGTTTGGCGGTGGGTGATGCTAGTATTCCCCAGAGTTTTGGGGGTGTTAACATGAGTGGTAATCTCTCTGTTGGTGATAGACTGCATATGTGGAGTAGCACTGCTTCCGGTGCTTCGAGTGTGGCTTTGGGGTCGTTGTCTTCGGCTACCGCGGATTATAGTGTGGTTTCCGGCGGTTCGGGTAATACTGCCAGCGGTAAGCACGCTTCTGTTTTAGGTGGCTATAGTAATGTTGCCAGCGGCACGGCTTCTATTGCTGGTGGATACGATACTACTGCGGCAGGCGGTGCTTCCGTGGCTCTTGGTAATACTACTTTGGCTAATGCTTTGAATAGTTTTGCGTTGGGTTATGATTTCGCCAACAACAACGCAGATTCTTTTGAGGTTGGTTTTAGTACGATGACTTTGCATGTGGAAGACCAGCTGGTGGTCATAAACAACACCCTAAACGTCACGGGAGCAACAGATAAAAACAGCACCTTCATGGGGGACGTCAACATAGAGGGCACCCTATACGGGGGATCGCCGGTGAAAGTTGGGGGAGGCTTCAACGTCACCTCAGGCGACGCGGAAATAGCGGGAGACTTAAACGTGAAAGGCGACATCCGGGGTGTGATAGACTTTGTGCGTGTGAAAAGCGGGAACACGGGAACAGACACCTGCAACCTATTCGACAACGTAATAGCCGGGCAAACCTACACCTGCGTAGCCTGCATACGAGACGGAGGCGGAGCATCAGACTGCGCCACCTCCAACAACGACAAATACTGTGGATGCCGCGTAGACTAAACACAATATTTTTTTATGAAGACTTTGACTCTTAACGTGGACTCCCAAGCTTCCGCAAACAAACCAAAAAAAAATACTGTGAAAAAAAGGATTCCTAGGCAAAGCGGTCACAGAATCCATGAAGCTTTGCATAAGCAGCCGAAGACAAGAGGACATCACTAAAAGACAAACCGAGCTTTTAGAGAAGAGGGCATACCAAACAATAGAAAAAGCAAAATACCCCTCACCAATAAACACGAACTACACTACTGAGACAGCCTAATAGCCGCAACAATGGGCGACCACAACATAAACCGCATAATAACGGAAAACGAAAAAAGCTTCAAAAAAACACCCCACCTAAAAACCCAAAACCCGTTCACCCAAAAACACTAGTATTTAAGGTTGTGTATTCCCAATTAAATGCCGCAAAATGAGGCCCAAATCACTGTTAACAATACTCATATTAGCAACATTTGCAGCCGCTCAAACCCACCAGGTGGATGTTTATTTCTTCTACTCCCTATCCTGCCCCCACTGCGCCCACGAAAAACCCTTCCTAAAAAACCTGGAAAACCAATACGAGTGGCTTAAAGTACACTACCTCGAGGTATCAGAGAACCCTGAGAACGCTCAATTATTCACGAAGATGGCGGTAGAATGCGGACAGAACCCGCAGGGCGTCCCCACAACCATAGTTTGCGGGCAGATGAAGACCGGCTACGCCGACGACGAAACCACGGGACAAGAAATAAAGGACATGATAATGCACTGCTACCTCACGCACACCAACCACAGCAACTGCGAAGACCACAACCAAAACGAAACCCAAATCCAGATACCAGTACTCGGAGAAATAGACGCAAAAAACATGTCCCTACCTCTTTTCACGTTAATCCTCGGCGGGTTAGACGGGTTCAACCCCTGCGCCTTCTTCGTATTATTCTTCCTGCTTAGCCTATTAATCCACGCTAAATCAAGGAAAAGAATGCTGCTCATAGGCTCGATATTCGTGTTCTTCTCAGCACTCATATACTTCCTATTTATGAGCGCCTGGCTCAACCTCTTCCTATACATCGGGGAAATAAAGGCCATAACCACGATAGCAGGAGGCATAGCCCTAGTAATAGCTGCGATAAACATAAAAGACTATTTTTGGTTCAAAAAAGGAGTGTCACTGTCCATCCCCGACTCAGCCAAACCCGGATTATACAAACGCATGAGAAGCCTTGTGAAGGCAACCCACCTACCCTCCATGATATTTGGAACCATAATACTTGCCATCGCAGCCAACACCTACGAACTACTTTGCACCGCAGGATTCCCCATGATATACACC
>WJJK01000102.1 GCA_014729705.1 Candidatus Altarchaeales archaeon
AAAAAGCTTTCAGCTTCATTGTTTGCCTGTAGGTGTACAGAGTTGTCACCGTTCGGCATTACAAGCAGCGATCGGCAAAGCGCGGTGTTGCCATACTCTCCGCCGGTGACTCTGTTGACGGTTATCTTCCCATGTAGAAGCGTCCCCAGGCCTAGCCCTCTATACGTTTCCCCTTGAAGGATAATCCCGCCGGGGAGGTTTACATTTTCTGTAAACAGACCGGAAAGAATTTTAACAACCGGGAAAGCATCTCCTGATATAGACGCTTCCGCATCGTCAATGGCAGCTTGGATGGAGGTGTAGGGCGCGTCTGCAGATTTACCGACTATGAACGGAGTCTCTTTGGCTGCTAATTGGTCAAGGGCTTTATGGACGAAATTAGGTTCCGTAGCCCAATCTTCAGCCTGAGCTGGGAGGTAAGCTGTAGAAACACCCTGGGGAACGAGGATGAGATTAGGGTCAAGGTTCGGTTGGTTATTGGCCCCCAGGACATGAAACTCCAGAGTTCCTCCTCCGGAAATGTCATAACCACTCTCCCCTTGAACCCTCGAGGAGACCCCCAAAGAAGCAGAGGATCCCGCATCGAGGGTTATGGCAGACCCAGAAAGGGCTTGGAAATCGGAACGGATCGAAGATAAAGAACCGGCCTGCATATAAATAGTGCCAATAAAACGACATCTTTCAGAAAAAAAATAAGCGCTGGAGTGTTCGCAAGAAATTAACCGAGCGCCACTACCGAAAAAGGTGGTCTCCAAGGCTCCTTGGAGGGAACCATTCTGCCCGATTACAAAGCTCTTCGCACCGGCTCCGGAAACCCCACAATTATAAAAAAACAGGGTGCTTTTTCCCCCACCACCGGAATTCGAGAGGGAAGCTACGGGAGCGGATTCCGATTGTGAGATGTAACAATCCTGAACATAAAAAATCTCCGCCGTTGTGGTGTTGAGAGAGAACACATCCCCAACGAAACTGGTTTTATTTGTTATTTCAATGTTTCGGATACACCGGTATCCAGCTACACCATTTCCTGTGATCTGAGTCCTGAGTGTGACCGTGGACGAATAATTTCTGGAGGAATCCCCGACCAACAGGATGTAGGGAGGTATGGAGATGTCTTCGCTGTATTCTCCAGGCAGAAGTTGTACCTTTTGCCAGGTAATTGAGGTAGCCACTGCGGCGGCGGCATTAATAGCCTCTTGGATCGTAGCATACGGACTATTGGCCGATTTGGAGACGACGAATGGAGTTTCTTTCGCTGCTAAGGTGTCTAAAGCCTCATGGATGAAAGTGGGCTCAGTAGACCAATCATCATTGTTTGAAGGGTCGTAAACGACATTCGGAGGTCGTTTCGATATCGTAATCGAGGGGTCTATTGTAACCTCGGAAGTCTCCTGACTAGACATAAGGTCTGTCTGAAGAGTTCCTGACCCTGCAATGTCATAAGATCCGGAACCGGAAATGTATGAAGAAGAATAGACATAAATATCCCCATCACAATCAATAGCGGGACCGTTTGTGCTTTCTACTCCGGCACCATAGAGTTTAATGGTCGAATTGGAGTCTCCAACAAGGGCTCCACCAATCCACCAACTTGCAACTCCAAAACTTGTAAACCTACCCGCCGTTAAAGAAACAGCCGAAGAACCGGAAGATTGAGGGTAGTTATTTACCCGGGATATTCCGTGAAGTTCACACCAGGGTTTCTTAGAAGGCTCTGGAGAGGTTAACTCAATTGCTGAGACCCCGACACCAGGATTGACGAAAACATTCGAATCATATAAAGTTGCCCCAGCATTTCCATAGGTGGGACCTACATGCTCACATTTCAGGACGGAGGCAGTACTTTGGGATCCGAGGGTAGTATACAAATTTGAGGAATGGATAGAGACCGTCAAATAATCTGAAATGTTATTAGCATATACATGAACGGCATGATCGGTATCGTTCAGGATAAGAAGATTATAGAGGCTAAGACGATTCCCTAACCCCCCAGTAGATGCGGAGGAAAGAGTGATCTTTCCTTCCAAAATAGTACTGAAAGTAAGACCATCGGAGGTTCCCTTAATAACGACCCCACCGGATGTAGTGATGTCCTCCGTATAACGTCCTGGAAGAACTTTCACTACCGGCATCTCATAGGCACCCGGCGTGATAGAAGCTATCGCAGCATCCACTGCTTCCTGAATCGTGCTGTAAGGGGAATTAGCCGATTTGGAGACAACGAAAGGAGTGTCTTTAGCGGCCAGGACATCAATACCCTCAGACAGGTCACCGGGTAGGTCATTCCAATCCCCAGAAACTGAAGGATCGTAAGCTACGAGGGCTCCTCTCGGAGAAACCGTCAGGCCCGGATCCAGTCTTGGCTCTTGAGCTGCCGTGACAACATCGTAGTCTAGAGACCCTGTTCCTGCGATATCATAAGAAGAACCGCCCAG
>WJJK01000103.1 GCA_014729705.1 Candidatus Altarchaeales archaeon
AATCAGCCAACACATCCCCCAGCTCCTGAACCAGCTTTAAATACTGGTTCTCAAAATTAACTGAGGGCATTTTAATTCAATTATCTATGGGCCACAAACCCATAGATAATACCCTCTAAAATCAAGGGTTTCTACAGAGTCATTTATTTTGATTTATATACTAATTTTATTAATAAGGTATTGTGTGTGGTTGGCAGAGGCCGACGATTTGAAGCTGATAAAATGCAATAAGGGTTTAACCGGGTTCTCAGCATTGATTGTCTTAGTTGCTTTGATGCTTGCAGCCATCACCGCCGCTGCCGCGGTTTTCATGACAACCGGGGAGTTGAATACCGCAGTCCAAGGCAAGAACCGTCCTGATGACGTTCAATTCGAGCAGGCGATTGTGGTTGAGCAGGTTATGGCCCGCGACACCGACTCGGATAAAAAATTAGACGAAATTGATTTCATCATAAGATATGGGAGGGGCAATAACAGGATATACTTCAACGACACAATAATTTATGCTCAAAGCTCTGTCACTGATTGCCCTGAATTTGAATTCGGAGCCTCTGCGGGCAACTGTAACTACTCCCTAACCTATTTTCAGCGGGGCACTAAATGGCGTGACTACACTTTAAGTGAAGGGGATATTGCTCGTCTTCGCGTAACTAATGTAACCTCTGTGGAAGACCGTAACGCGATATTCAAGTTTGTGCCGGAAACAGGTATGATAGCCCACATACAAATTGATTTCCCAAAAAGGATAATGGGGTCTAATTACCAGGTGTGGCCTGTTAAATGAGCAGGTCCCTGAAGCGGGTGGTGTTGGTTCTTGAAGCCCTTGACCGAGAGTATCCTGGGGCGGGTTCTACGCTGGAGTATGTTAATCCTTTCCAGCTTCTGGTTGCAACAATCCTTGCCGCCCAATGCACTGACGCTAGAGTAAACATTGTCACAAAAGAGATTTTCAGAAAGTATCCTGACCCTAAATCCTTTGCAGGCGCGGATTTAGGGGAATTAATGGAGGATATTAAGAGTACGGGGTTCTACCGGAATAAGGCGAAAAACATCAAGGCGTCGTCGAGATTGATTTACGAGGAGTATGGTGGTGTAGTGCCTAATTCCATGGATGAGCTTATCTCCCTTCCCGGAGTAGCGAGAAAGACTGCAAACATAGTTTTGACTTCAGGTTTTGGAAAGGTTGAGGGGATAGCAATAGACACCCACGCCAAACGCCTATCCTACCGTCTGGGTTGGACCTGTGAAAACGATCCTGTGAAGATAGAACAAGGCCTCATGAACTTAGTACCAAGGAAATGGTGGGGTGAAGTCAACCATATTTTAGTGGCCCACGGCAGGGCAGTTTGCAAAGCCAGAAAACCTGACTGTGGCGGGTGTGTCGTCGAAAAATTCTGTCCTAAAGCTGGTTTGTAGTCATAGGTGTTTCATTGCCTCCTCCCAGCAATTCACATGTATGACTCCATTGTCTGGGGGTGTTTGCTCCAAACCCGTTTGCATAAGGATTGCCTTAACCTGGGGATTCATGTCCTTGAAGTGTCCTGGGTCGTCATCTATTAGGTGGGTAATATTCCTCTGGCAGCATATCCCTAATTTATCCTTGATCTTGTTTGACGTTATATATCCCTCAACGAATTCATCTAAACCTCTTTTATGCATCCATTCAACCGCGGTTGAGAAGCCTTTCCCGTTACGTCCTGTTATTATGTAGACGATCCCTTTCTCCGAGAGGCTTTTAATTGACTTATATACTCCTGCGAGTGGGGGACAATTTAAAGTTGACTGTTTTGAGCTTATGTATTCAACCATCTGGTTGTATTGAGTGTCCGTCAATATTCCTTGGCTTGTCAGGGTCGTGCGATTCGCCTGCCATAAACTGATTTGTATGCCGTATTTATCCCAGAGATATTTTTTCTTCAACCGCCCCGTATCGCAGATTGTGCCGTCGAAGTCTAGGCCGTAAACACAGACTTTCATCTCAGATACTAATAAAGACTCCTAATAAAAAATAGTAAGAACAAAAAAGGGTTAAAACAGGGGTAATCAACTTGGGGGGTTTATTTTTTTGCTGAAACCAATATAGCTTTCATCCGGTTTCTTCGCAGACCACCCCCCATAATGAACAATATCCTCCTTAGGCCTTTTAGGAGGCGGGCTAACCGTTTTATCCGTTTTCTTTCCAACACAGATTATCGCAAGCGGCGTAAACCTCTTGGGGGCCTGCACTAACTCACATACCCTCTCCTCGTCAAAACTGCTTATCCAAAGCGAATTAAAACCCAGATACTCCGCCGTTAAAAGCATGTTCTCTATCGCTGCTGCGGCATCCATATAAAGAAACATCCTGCGGCCTTTATCCGAAGTCGTAACCTCATGGGGGCTCACCTGCCCCACAAGCCCCGCTCTTTTTAGATCCCCTAAAACAACAAGGCAGACAGGAACCTCCCTCGGCTGGGGTTGCCTTGCGGCTTCAGCTATCCCCCCCCTCGTTTCATCATCCTTAACAATAACGTATTCCAGAGGCTGAAGGTTTCTTGCGGAAGGAGCCCACCTTGCGGCATTAATCAAGGTATTTACGTCTTTCCCACAGACGCTTGCATTCTCTCGGAATTCACGTATGCTCCGCCTTTGTTTGATAGCAGACAAAACATCCATACATTAATATGAAAATAGGGACCTAAAAAAAAGGCAGTATACTTTTATATACTCAAGATTTTACCATGAAATCCACCCCTAAATATCTTGCCTCCCCTGCAAGTTTCTGTTCAATCCGGATGAGCTGATTGTATTTAGACAGCCTCTCGCTTCTCGCAGGCGCTCCAGTCTTAATCTGGCCGGTATCCAAACCAACGGCGAGATCCGCGATGAAACTGTCCTCCGTCTCACCTGAACGGTGGCTTACGGTAACCCCCCACCCTGCGTCATATGATTTCTCGGCCGCAGCAATAGACTCGGTGATGCTGCCTATCTGATTTACTTTAAGTAGCAGGGCGTTGCATACGTCGTCTGAGACAGCCTTACCTATTCTCCCCACATTTGTCACAAGCAGGTCATCGCCGGTAAGCTGGATTTTATCCCCTAACTGCTGGTTAAGAAGCTTCCAACCCTCCCAATCGTCTTCCGCCATCCCATCCTCAAGCGAGACCAGGGGGTACGTTGAAGCCAAGTCTTTATAGAAGTCCACAAGCTCCCCCGCACTGTATTTCTCATCCCCTATCATGTAAATGTTTTTGTCAGCGTAATAGAATTCGCTTGAAGCCGCATCAATGGCAACAGCCATATCCGACTCATAACCTGCCTCGGCTGCAGCACTCATCAATAAATCAAGCCTTTCACGGGGATCCTCTATCGGCGGCACGAAACCCCCCTCATCCCCCAGCTGCGTGGCAAGCGGCCCATAATGCTTTTTAATCATCTTTTTCAGGGTGTGATAGGTTTCAGCCCCCATCCTGATGGCTTCACCGAAGCTTTCAGCCCCCAAGGGCATATACATGTTCTCCTGTATGTCGTTTTCCATACCCGCATGCTCGCCGCCGTTTATGACATTCAATTGAGGAACCGGCAAGGTAACCCCTTTTTTCCCTGAAAGCCCTGCAATATACTCAAACAGTTTTTTGCCTTCTGCGGCGGCTCCAGCCCTGCAGACTGCCATGCTCACAGCTAAAATCGCGTTTGCACCCAGGTTTTTCTTGTTATCTGTGCCATCCAATTCACACATCAAACCGTCTATCTCCCTTTGACTGGTTGCGTTGAGGCCCTTTATTTTTGGTGCGATAACGTTTTTTATGTTACCTACCGCCTCTAAAACCCCTTTACCTGAGTATCTTGCTTCGTCTTTATCCCGCAATTCCAGGGCTTCATGAATCCCCGTGCTCGCTCCTGAGGGCACCATGCCCCTGAAAAATCCGTCACCAGTCTTTATTTCCGCTTCAACCGTCGGGTTTCCCCTTGAATCCAGAACCTGTCTTGCTAAGACGCCTACTATTTTTGACATGTTATGCACCAAATAAAACAAGGAAATAACCTTATTGATTCAGGATTTTTATATTAATGCCTCCCCATAATCTTTACGGTAAACCCTCGACGATGCCTCAAAAAAACCCTCCAAACGAGCAGGACTACGTTTCCCGCGACCGAATACAATCGGGTAGGGAATCAATGGCTGATTTCGCAAAGCAAATTGAGTCTCAGCGTTCACACGGCCCGGCTAGACGGGAGCCTGCCGAAAAATATTTCAGGCAGTTTGCAGGCGATACGTGGAGGAATGTTTCACAGGATCTACTGGACCACGACATAGACCCTGCGTCTGCGCAGGTGAGGGTTTTAACCTCCATGGACCCCTACGCCCAACCGCAACAATATACCGAGCCGATCAGCAAATCCAGGAGGGTAACCCATGCAATCGACGTCTTCCGAGGGGATGCTTCAGAGCCTTCAAGACAATATTACTTGAAGGTGCCTGACACTCCGCAGGAGGTTGAAAGAGCCCTATTAGCCTCAGAAACCGGTTTAGGGCCTAAGGTTTTCTACTCTGAAAACATCCCCTACGGCGATGAAAAGAACATGTCCGGCGCTATCTTGGAGGAGCGACTGGAGAGAGGCACGAGCATGAGGAAACGCGGCAGATTCCTAGCCTCCAAGGAGGTTGACGTCTTCGGCGCCCGTATGGCTGAGAAAATCGATAAAATGCTTAAATCAGGCGTGATATACGATTTCTCTAAGGTCCCCGAAACCCACATAAGGATTCTCGGCTCACAAGATAACCTGGATGTGAAACTGCTTGACTGGAGCAACAGTTCACCGGTGGACCTGGAAAAAATGGATGTGAAGGGGATATCTGAGAAGGTATCCCCCAACCTAGGCATACTTGTTGGCAGATTGTTTCACACCCAGCTACCCCATAGATATAACCATCAAGCCTTAGCCGCATTTGAGGCTCGTTTCAAGGAACTCGCCGACCCGGCTGAACAGTCGCTTCCCTACAGCGGCACCAGAAACCTCTATCTAAGTCTGCTTGAGGATGCGCAAAACCTGTTGTGTGAAGACCCGGATAGGCCTCACGCGGTCCATATGAAGAAACTATACGGCTTGGCTGAAGGCAACCTCCCCTCAACGAAAAGGGAGTGGAGTGAGAAGGAGGCTGTGGTCCACGATAAAACCCAACTAATCCATCAGCGTTTATCCGAAGCCGGAGTGGATTGGGTTAGAAGCGAGGAATTGGCCAAGGGGATATCCCATTATCTGGCTGAAACGACAGCAGCAAAGGGGTTAAGCGAGGCGGTCTCAGGTTCAGGGGGGGATTACGGGGGGCAGTCCAATGAGGCCGATGAAAAAAAAGCCATAAAAGTCATGGAGGGATTTAATTTCTCCACACATTTCGAACCTGAGGATGATAGGGTTTACCTGAAGATAATTGAAAATGATATGTGGAATGGCAGGCAGTTTCTTCTTAGAAGGACCGGGAAGAAGGAGATAGATAACATGAGGTTCGCCTCCGCACAGTCCCTAAGCCCCCACGTAACTGATGTTCGAGGCAGGGATCATGTCGTAGCCGAAGTATTTAACCATGATTCAAGCCCCCGCCTTGCGGGCCCTAAAATGTCTGATGAACAATGCGAGGCATTCGGCAGGCTGATGGCCCATAAAATAGCTTTGATAACCCGGGGGGGTGAGATGCTGCCTCAAAACGCGGATTACTCGAATAGCCTTCGTTTAAACGATCTTGAAAGCGGGTTCGACGTCTACTTCGGAGATTGGTCTAAGGTGGTATCCCCCAAACATGCCCCCAGGAAATGGAGGGCAAAGGTTTCAGATCATATTGAATCTATGGCCCGCCTATGCCGGGATAACCTGTCTAATGGGGGTATCGCTTGGAAGCGGTTTGAAAACACCTTAAGGGAGGAGGCGCCCATACGGGGTGAGAGGACTCAGTTTTTCAAAGAACGCCTGGATGAAGCCGTAGGCAGGCTTACCGGCTCAGGATCAGAGCAGGAGAGGGGTGAATGGGCTCGGTTTTTCGATGAATCACATAAAAGCACGATGGTTAAGGCAATCGAGAGGGGTAAACATCAGGAGTGGATTAACCAGCTTCGTGAAACCGGCCTCGGAGTATGTCTGCCGACGAACTACTCCTCCGAGATGGCCCATAAACTCAACGCATTGAATCCCGTCATAGCATTAGGGGTTGAACGCTTAACTGAGTCCGGTTACGTCGAGGATGTTTTAGCTGATCCCTCCCACGCCCACATATTCGTTGAAGACAAACATGATCCGCTGATTGAAGCCAAGCTAGGTAATCTCGACGTATCCAATGGATGGCTTGTTTTCGACATGTTCCAGGAGGATAGGCGAAGAACTGAGAAGG
>WJJK01000104.1 GCA_014729705.1 Candidatus Altarchaeales archaeon
CGGCTACGATGTGGACGCAGTAGCAGCCAAATCATGTCAAACACCTGAAACAACCACGACAACCACTATCCATCCCCCCTGTAATGGAACAACCTATGTAATAGTTAGCGACAATCAAACCCTCGCAGAAAACAAGCCTTCGACTCCCACCTACGACGAAAACCCACGTTGGCTTGCAGACATACCCAACGCCACCTGGATATGGGAAACCTATTTTGTTGAGAAACCAAACGAAACAAAAACAATATGGTTCAACCGAACAATAAAGCTCCCGGACAACCCCGTATACGCGGTCCTTGAGATAGCCTCAGACAACCTATACGACATATACGTGGATGACGCCTACGTTTCAGGGGTTCACACGGAAAACAACTACGAAGAAAAAGACACATACAACTTGCTTCAATACCTGGATGAGGCCAACGAGATAGGCTTTAATGTCACAAACCTTGCGGGAAACACAGACCCCAAACTCAACCCCGCAGGACTACTATACCGCATCCAAATATGCATAACCACGACCTCCTCCACCTCTTCAACCACATCCTCCACAAGCACGACATCCACCACCTCCACGACACTGAACTGCCAAGGGGACGCCGACTCAGACACCATAGGAAACTGCGACGAAGACGTGAACGAGGACGGAGACCTATTAAACGATGACTCCGACTCAGATGGCACCCCCAACTACCTGGATCCCGATGATGACGGCGACGGGATACCCACAATAGAGGAGGGAGCCTCCGACGCGGACGGCGACGGCACCCCCAATTACTTGGATCTTGACTCAGACGACGACAACGTAGGAGACGAGCAGGAAGGCTTAGCCGACACAGACTCAGACACGACACCCGACTACCTCGACGCAGACGACGATGGCGACGGCACATTAACAATAAATGAAGACTGCAACCACAACGGAGACCCAACAGACGACGACACCGACGAAGACGGGATACCCGAATACCTGGACTTTGACACATCCTGCAACACTTCAACCACCACAAGCACCACCTCAACCACCACTTCAACCACGACAACCCTCTGCGGACACCTCAAGATATACAAATTCTACGACCAAAACAAAAACGGCGTCTGGAACCTAGGAGAAGACTTACTACCTGGATTCCTATTCACAGTGGAAGGAGAAAAATTTGAAGAAGAAAAAATTACAGGAAACCACGGATACACCCTCATAACCTGCATACCCTATGGCGAATACACCATAACCGAACAAGAATTCACTGGGTGGCAGACTACCACTGAAAACCCCCGAAACGTTGTGATAGATGCGCAAACACTGATAGAAGTAGGTTTCGGAAACGTGCAGGCACCCCCCGCCTCCTCAACTACCACTACTTCCTCTAGTAGTAGTTCTTCGAGTACGAGTACGTCTAGCACTTCTTCCACTACTTCCTCTAGCAGCAGTTCTTCGAGTACAACCTCCACCACCAGCTCCAGCAGTTCATCAACTTCCTCCTCCTCAACCACTACTCTCCCCAGCAACCAATGGTGTCATGGGGCGGATATTAACCGTGACGGAGTCGTGGATTCAAGTGACTACGGGCTTTTCACAGTTAAATGGGGCGAGTCAGGATGCGCAGAACAAAATGGTTGGTGCCAGCTGGCAGACGTAAACCGCAACGGACAGGTGGATGTGGAAGACGGAAGCATTATTACTGAATACATGGGCAGTGAAGACTGCTTCGGAGAAGAACCCTCAACTACCACCTCAACCACTTCATCCTCAACTACCACCTCAACCACTTCATCCTCAACCACCTCAACCACAACACCCCCCGCCCCCCCAGGCGGCGGAGGCGACGGTGGATACATAGTCAGAGAAGCTAAACCTAAACCCACGACCACAACCCAATCCACCACCACAACAATTCAGACTACAACAACCCAACCCTCAACCACAACCACCACCCAAGCCGCCTGCCCAACCCAACCCGTGGTGGTGATAGGCGGTGAACCAACCACCACAACAACCCGGCAAAGCCCCGCTCAAAACCCCACCGGTTATTTCATTGGAGTACCCACATCCCCCCTAATAAATCTATGGCTGTTTATCTTGTTTGTATTAATGGCTGCCTACTTTTACTGGGTTATGAACTTCGACCACGTATACCCCACAGCAAAACAACAAACACCCTCAGAGGATACAGTCGACGAAGTACTTGAAAACTGGTGAACAGATATTTAAGCGGGCGTCTCAATAATTCTACATGCAACTAGGGGAAAAAATACTTCTACTGCTCTTTACCGCCCAACTCGTTTGCGCGCAAACACCCCAATACACCCTAGATTGGTACTATAACACAGGATCATCCGTGGTTGACTTATCCCACGCAGACCTCGACTTCGACGGGGTACACGAGATACTGGCTTCAAGCCTTGACGGCCACCTATACGCAATAGCCTTAAACGGCTCCCTAGTTTTCAGATACTACGTGACATGCCCCGCCTACAGCATCCACGCAACCGACGCCGACAACAACAACATCCCGGAACTGTTGATTGGAAACTGCAGACACGTGGAGGCCATAAACCCCCAAACACAAGAGTTTTGGAAATATAATGCGGGTTTAAAAACACACAAAATCACTTCAGCTGATTTAGACTCAGACGGAGACCTTGAGATAATAATTTTAGCACGATCCACAAGCAACCGGGAAACCAAGTTAATTGCTATAAACTCAACAGGCTCAACCCTTTGGAGTAAAAGATACACTGGAACCCCGGTATACGATTTTCTAGTCGGAGACTACACAGACTCACCCGGACTTGAAGTAGTGACTGGATCAACCAAACTCCAACTATACGATGCCGCAGGGGACATGATAAAAAACACGGACCTTAAGACTCCCATAAAAACCCTCCACTCGGAAGAAGACGTCATCGCGGTTGGCACCCTAGGGGGATTGTTTTTCTTCTCCTACGACGGAGTATTATTGAACAACGACTCAAGCTACTCCTACATCGAGGACTTAACTAAATACGGAGACGGCTACCTTATTGCAACAGAAAAATTAATCCACCACACATCCGGTCAAAAAAAAGTTGTAGCCGAAACCAGGGAACCCTTCACAAATGTGCAGGTGGAAAACCTCGACGCGTGGGCGGGGAAAGAGATAATAGCAGGATCCAACGAAATCATTATCCTCGATTCAAAGGGCGAAACCCTATGGGAATACACGCCCTACCGGGAAGTCACTGATATGCTAATCCAAGACTTAGATGGTGACGGATTCAAGGAGATCGTCGCCGCATCCCGCGACCACAACATATACTTCATCAAACAAACCAGCGAATCCGCCAAAATCCTTGACGCCGAGAAACTATATGACAGCGCCTCAAAAAAATATAGCCAAAACCACCTGCCTCAAGCCTTAAAGGACATACGGGAAGCCCTTAAAATCACGCCCAAACGAAAATACTACGGACTCGAAGACAAGATAAAAAAACAAATCAATGTAGAACAGACAGAGTCTCAGGCCGATGAATACTTAACCGACGCTAAACAGCTTTCAAGCGGACCCCACACCGAAAAAGCCTTACTACAGGCTTCAGAGGCGTTGAAGCTTTACCGAAAGATAAACAAAACCAGCAAAGCAACCGAAGCCAAAGAACTTCTGCGCTGGCTTTCGGTTGAGACAAAAACCACTACAACCTCAACCACCGCCGAAAAAGAACCCATAAAGGCGGCGGGAAACTACCTGCTTCCCGCAGTAATAATTCTGCTTTTGATAATGATTTCAATAGCAGCAGTATTAAGACACGGCATACACATTAAGCAGTAACATTATTTTTAAATTAATTTTATCCAATATTATTTCCCACAAAAAGAAGTGGCTGACTGATTAGGGGTGGGCTGTCGGTGAGCCGTGAAACATTGTGGGGGGAGTGAAAATAAATTGAAGGCGGTAATACTTGCTGGAGGATTCGGCACCCGACTGAGACCCCTCACATTCACCCACCCTAAACCCGTGCTGCCTCTGCTGAATAAACCAATCCTACATCACATAATAGAATACCTATCCCACTACGGCGTGGATGAGGCGATCATCACAACCAATTACCTAAGGCAGAAGGTCATAGACCACTTGGGGGAATCCTATTTCGGAGTTAAACTATCCTACCCTGTTGAGGAAACCCCTTTAGGCACCGCAGGGTCGGTGAAAAACATACAAGACAGGTTAGGCGACACTTTCCTTGTTATGCAGGGCGACACCATCTGCGACATAAACTTAAGCCGCATAAAGAGGGCTCATAAAAACCATTCCGCTCAAGCCACCATCGCCACATACGAGGTAGACGATCCCTGGCATTTTGGCGTAGTAGATTCAGGGGAAAACGGACTCATCAAAGGTTTTCAGGAGAAACCCGCAAAAGGCCAATGCACCTGCAACCAAGTGAATACCGGGATATACGTATTCGAACCGGAAGTCCTTGACCTAGTCCCCCCCGAAACCCCCTATGATTTCTCAAGAGACCTTTTCCCGCGGCTGCTTAGAAGGCAGGCTATTTATTCGGTGTCATTCGGCAAAAACAGTTTCTGGGTTGACGTAGGCCAACCCTATGGATACCGAAAGGCAAGCAGGTGGCTGATGGATAAAGCCTCATCAGAAATACATCAAACCGCCCTATTATCCTCTGAAAGCCCCCACCCCCTGGTTGTAGGGGAAAACACCGTCGTAAACCGCGGCGTGGAATTCAAGGGCCCGGCTGTTTTAGGCGACAACGTGGTCGTCGACGCAGACTGCGTCCTTGGAGCTTATACTGTTGTGGGATCGAATTCGAATCTAGGATCATCAAGCTGTCTTGATGGAGCGATATTATTTGACGACAACCAACTTGGGTCATCCACCCAACTACTGGATTGCGTCATCTCAAATAAATGCAGGATAGCGGAAAAAACCTCTGTGAGGGAGGATTCACTCCTCGGAGCCCAATGTAACCTGGATTCCCACGTGCATGTAGCCCGGGGATCCCGCATCTGGCCTAGAACCTGGATTTCAAGTGAATCCATAATCTCTGGAACCCTAAGAAAATATTATTCCAACCACGAACACGAGCCTGACTTCGGAAACCCTAAAACCTGTCTAAGACAACTATCCCTTGAGGAAGCCTTTTATTTCAACAAGAAACAGGGAAGACACGTTTCATTCACAGGCTTCCGCGCAAGAAGCTTGATGGATTTCATCGAAATACTCAAACAGGTTGACCCCTCCTCGCTTCAATACCATTTTAGGGGTGAATTCAACGACTTCAGTTCATGGATATATGAAGTGCTGTGTGACGATTATTTGAGTCTGGAGTTTCACGAAATAAAGCAGAGATTTCAGCAGGGAGAGGTTTCCAACCGCAACCTACGTAAAACCCTGCTTGCCTCAACAGTCCAACGGTTCAAACAACTTGAGGATAAACTGAACCCTAAAGGATACCTATGACCTCCGAAGTTTTCTTCCTAACCTGGCTTTTATCGGATCTCACCCTCAATGTCACAGTATCGTCTTCAAGCGTGTCATAGTCGACTGTAACACAATAGGATATTCCTATCTCATCGGATCTTGCATAGCGTTTTCCAATGCTTCCCGCCTTGTCATAGAATACGGATAATCCCTCTTTCTTTAGTTTCCCATAGATTTCCCTGGCTTTAACATCCACCCCGTCTTTCTTAACCAGCGGGAAAACGCAAACGTCGTAGGGGGATACCTCCCTTTTAAGGGCGAAACCCCTGTCATCCAGGCAGGATTCAAGCAGGCAGTATATCGGCCGGTCAACTCCATATGCCACCTCAACTACGTGGGGCGTGAATTTCCCGTTTTCAGTTGTCACAGAAAAGTTTTTCCCCGAATACTTGGCGTGCTGGGTTAAGTCATAGTCGGATCTGAGGGCTATCCCCACCATCTCGATTTTACCTAACTCCCCGCTTATATATTCGATGTCCCATGTGTCGGAGGAATAAAAACTGCGTTCATCCTCCCGATGCTGCCTTAAAACAAGCCGCTCACCGGGCAAACCAATTGATTGGAAGAACCTGTAGGCTACTCCAAGGTGATAGGCTAAAACCTGGTTTCCGATTACTTTTTCCCTGTAAGCCTCGCCGAGGCTGAGTTTATGGGTTTGCTCGTTCTTATCCAGTATCTCCACTTTAATATCTGATACTTCTTCGAAACCCTCGACAAACATGTTGTTCGGATCATAGAAGAATTGTATCTCGGCTTGGTTGAATTCACGAAGCCTTATCATGCCTTGTCTGGGTGATATCTCGTTTCTATAGCTTCGGCCGACCTGAAGAACACCGAAAGGCAGCGTACGCCTTGCCACCTGCCAGAGGCGGTTGAATCCTATGTAGGTTGATTGAGCGGTTTCAGGCCTAAGGTAGGTGGTTTTCTTAGACTTACCCGGCCCCACACTCGTTTCAAACATCAGGTTATAGCTGTAGGCTTCACCCAAATCCCCTGAGCATTTCGGGCACTTGATTTCGGATAAATAATTGTTTATCTCCGTCTTACTTTTACCCTCAACCTCAATGCCCCTCTCATCACCTATCAAGTGATCGGCTCGGTAGGGTTCCCCGCACATCGTGCACTCAGTCATGTAGTCTGCGAAAGACTTTATGTGTCCTGAAGCCTCAAATACCTCCTCAGGATGCAGGTTAGGGCACTCCACCTCCAGGCACTCAAGCTCGTGCACATAGGTTTTGCGTAAAAGTTTTTCGACGTTTCTTTTTATCCTAACACCTATCGGACCCCAGTCTATGAACCCCGATAAACCTCCGTAAACCTCGAATGAGGGGTATACTATCCCTCTTTTCTTGCCTAACTCAAAGATTTTGTCGTACATATGTTTCTCACTCCTCATCAGTTATCTTGCGTTCCTCACGGATTAAACGCCTAAGCTCATCTTCAACCCGTTGTTTAGTCTCCTCCTCCCTTTGAAGGCTCCACTCGTCTTCCTTTATCTTATCCTGCCTCTCCTGTCTCTCTATTCGTGTTTCATATTCCTTCTCAAGGGATTTCCTCCTTTGATTCCACTGGTAAACCAGTATGAGTAAGACCAGGAGAACGGATCCCGCTGCAAGTGCGATGTTTCTCACATACTCCCATTGAATCGTCACCTGCTCCTGGGCTACCTTGATCATCTGCTGAGTCTCCTTAATGCCTAAAGTGTAGTTTATCTCCCTGTAGATGTTGTTTGCCTGGTTTGCAGTCTCAAGCGCTCCCTCCCAATTCTCAAACCTCAAATCATCCCGAGCCCTACCCACCAAATCATTGGCTTGCTTCTTTTTTTCCCTGCCCTCACTTATCTTCCCCATCAACTCATCGACTTCCTCGATTTTATCTTGAGCCCACTCCTGCCTATAAATCGATTTAGCTCTCTGGGCTTCAATGTATGCGTTCTCGAAATCCGCGGTATTGTAGTAGCGGTAGGCTGAATTCAGCACAGCCGCGCCTTGACTCAGCTTATCCATCCTAGTTTGGATTAAATCTATTAGGGAATCGCATTTACTCATCCCCAGATAGTTGGGGGGGTTCATCTCGGCATACAGTGTTTTAGCGTTTCTTGCGAAGGCAAGGGCTTGAGGCAGATTATTCTGGGAATAGGATTCGGAAGCCGTGTTATAGAGTTTCTCAGCTTCAATAAGAAGCCGGTCGTAGGTGCACATGTTGGAGGCTTCCCGTATCACCTCGTTAACCTGAGCCACCTTACCCTCGTAAAACTTAGTCTCGATTTTAAGTTGATCCGGAAGATCCTTTTCCTTCTCCCTTGCTTCGGCTAGAAATTCGTTGTATATGTCTTTAGCCCTGTTGGCCCAGATTGTGGCGTTAACGCAGTTTTGAATAACAAGCTGGGTCTGAGCCTCCTGATAAAAATTACTTGCCTCCCTTAACTTCTGCTGCCTTACGGTGTCGATGTTTTCCTCGCATATTTCCTTCAGTTTACGGGCGGCCTCCGACTTCTCCTCCATCTTGATGAGCCGGTAGAGGTCGTATGAAGCTGAAGCGTACTGCACGCATTCACCGAGTCTACTCATCATCTCAGCCGAACCCGAGGACATGGCCGAAGCGTAGTAGTCCAGAGCCTTATCGTAGCTTGCTGCAGCGTTAATCCTCACATCCTCTATCTTCTCGTCAACACTGGCCAAAACCGCCGCACACTTACTTATCCCCTGCTCATCGCCTATGTCCGTGTATATGTTGGAGCAATTAAGGGCGTATTTACGGGATAAAACGTATTCCTCCCTGCGGAAGGCGTCTTGAGCCTTAAGATAATACTGATCTGCGTCTCTTTTTTTATCCCCAATTATCTTCTGAATCTGGGTGTCGGCGTAATCCTCAAGCTCCTGGCAAGAACGGCTGTAGTAGATACGATCCTCCCCGGTTAAAAGATCCGCGTATTCGATGCAAGTCTTGGAGAGACCCAGGCACCTCTCGTAGTCGGATAAATCAGGGGTCCTATCCTGCGTATAACAATATTCGTTGCCCGCTAACGTGAAATACATTTGAGCCATCTGTTGCTTTGTATGCAATCCCGCAACCAGGCTTATGATGTTTTGGGCGTTCGCTATGCCCCGGGTATCCCCTAACTCGCTGTACATCTCTTTCGCTATCTCCGCTTTCATAACAGCAAGCCGATAGTTGTCTTTATCATACTCCTGCTGAGCCTCCTTAAGGAATACGTCGGCTTCAAGCTTAGACAACCCTACGACACATGTGGAGGCCGCCAAGAAAACCAGAAACACACAAACCTTAATCCTCATCTTCCTTCCCCTCCTTCTCGGCTAATTTAAAGTCAGAACCCCAAAGATCCTCGCCCTCCTCCTTCCTAACGGAGACAATCTCCTTATCCTGCTCCTTCTTCTTGGTGTAGATGAAGGCAGCGAACAAGAGGATTAATATGAATCCGCCGATGTAGAGCAATCTATTGGGGGGGGAGTCCCCGGACTTTAATGTGGTTGTCGTCTGGTTGAGCTCTGAGGCGGTGTCTGTCGCAACCCCCTGACACAACTCCTTTATCCTTAAGATAAGAAGCTCGGATTTAAGGATCATGTCGGTATCCCCGAAATCTTCATAGAGGGTTTTCGCCTGGTTCACGTAGTTTAACGCGAGGCCGCATTTTTTTTCTATTAAATACTGGGTTGCCTTGTTGTAGAATACGTCCGCCTGCCTCCTGCGCTCATCATCCACCCGCTCATTCAACTCCTTTAAAGCGAGCACCGATTTCCTTATGCCCTCTGTGTCATCGACTTTACGGTATAACCTTAACGCCTCCTCCATCTCATCTCTTGCCTTAAGGAATTCATTAGCCCACATGTATTCCTGCGCTAGGAGGAAGTGTTTCTCCGCTCTCCTCAGGTTGATGTAGGTTTGATTAACCGTGAATACGTTGACGGTCCTGTCGGTTGAAAGTATGCCTATCTCCGAATAACCATCCCCGTTCAAATCCCCTGAAGCTATTTTTTGTATGGTTTTATTGGTCTTTAAACGCCATTTGAAATTCCCGCTATCATCCAAAACGTATATCCCTCCCCCCGAGGTTGAGACAATCAAATCCCTCTCCCCGTCGCCGTCTAAATCCCTCTCACCTAATCCCGTGACCTTGTTTTCCAGCGGATAATCCCATAGGTTCTCCCCCGTATCATCCATCCGGATAACAAGATGGTCGCAGCCTAATAAAACCCCTCTGAAATCATCGCCCACCTTCATAGCCCTTATGGGTCCTACCTCACAATCCAAAGTGTTCTGCCAAGACACCGCGAGATCCACTTTATACCTATTCCTGCCTATCCTTCGTCTCTCGTCAACGTATATCAGGCTGAATACGTTGTCGTTTGATAAAACAAGGATTTCATCCCCTGAAGCCGCATTAACATCTCCTACATATAAATACTTGAAACCCTTCTTAAGGGGGCTTGCCTTGTATGGCTCTAAGTCGATTTCACCCTCAAGAAAGTTGTCTGGATTCAATACATACACTTTGTCTGCCGTGAAAACAAGTTCTTGGTTTGTTTGTCCGTCGAATTCTCCGAAACCCACTGTATCCGGGTTCTTCTCAAGTAGAGCAGCACCTATTGGGGGGTGCATCAGGATCCGGGTTAACGCGCTATCCAACAAAAAAACTCTTCTCTCTGAGGCGCCGAAGATGTCGTAGTATCCGTCTGAGTCAAGATCATGGATTTCGATGTCGCTTAAGATGGAGGTGTCCTTCCTCGTTCGAAGGGTGTTACCCCGCGAGTCTATGATGTATACATAACCCTTCTGTATGCCGCTGAATTCCTGGCCCAACGAGATTACGAACTCCCGTTGGCTGTCGTGGTTTATGTCGAAAACCTCCACATCCCTTACAACATTGTCGAAGCCGTATTTCCACTTCACTTTTCCGTCAACCCCGTAGACGTGGATCTTGTTTTTGAGCCTGGTTTTCCCCGAACTTGATTGGGTGCCTGTGACGGCAACCAACTCGTCGAATCCGTCGCCGTCTAAATCCTCAAGCTCGAAATACTTAGGAGCCAGTTTTTCTTCAATACCCTCAACTAAACTCTCCTCCCAGAGGTGATTGAAGACGTTGTTCGACTGGCTTAAAACCAGTAAA
>WJJK01000014.1 GCA_014729705.1 Candidatus Altarchaeales archaeon
CCTTCTTGACTGGGCAGTCCAGGCGACAATATTTAATCCTTTTCTTGGCGAAATCAAAAGGCGATGTCACCCTAGGATATGGTCGTGAAACCATAAATAAAAAAAAACTTTTCCACCGCACACACCCAACCTTTAAAACAAAAAACCAACTAAATACTGAAACAAGGTACACACCTCATAAAACCCCCAAAAAACCTTACGGCAGGGGGGAGGACACTGACCCCCCGCCACCTACTTCTATACCAAAAACACACCCATTACTTCACCTGCATGTGTTTATTGAATACATACAAGAATACGAACGCCAACAAACCTATTAACCCACTTTCCACCAGGAAGAACTCATCCATCCCCAACCGTATGAACCCCAGCCCCTCCTGTATCCTCTGATTTATCTGTGTGTACTCGGTTAACACTGTTGACGCCACAACCCCTAAGGCCAGGCAGAAGATCAGTATCAACCTGTAATCGGGCTCCCTATACCTCATTATAAAGGCATATGCTTCTTTTCCTTAATAAACCCATTTATAGTCTTGTCTGGTATTAATTTTTACGGTGAATCATGCGTGAGTCTTAAGGGATTGGAAAAGATTTTCTCACCGAAAACAATCGCGGTTATAGGAGCAAGCAACAGCGAAAACAGCGTCGGCTACAGCCTCATGGCGAACCTGCTGGGCCACGGATTCGAAGGCACAGTATACCCGATTAACCCGAAAAGAGAGAGCGTGCAGGGCGTGCACGCCTACAAAAACATCAAAGACGTGCCTCGGATGGTCGATTTAGCGGTGATCGCCACACCCGCAAAAACAGTACCCCATGTGATAGAGGAATGCGCATCGGCAGGCGTTAAAGGCGCCGTCATCATATCCGCAGGCTTCAAGGAAACAGGCGAGGAAGGCCTTAAACTGGAAAAAAAGATCACCCAAAAAATCAATAAATACGGTATGCGGGTGATAGGGCCCAACTGCCTGGGCATAATAAACCCCCGACTGAAGCTGAACGCAAGCTTCGCCATCAAAACACCGCAACCCGGTAACATAGCATTCATCTCCCAAAGCGGGGCGATATGCTCATCCATAATAGACTGGGCGCACACCCGAAACATCGGCTTCAGCTACTTCGTATCCATAGGCTCCATGATGGACGTCGACTTCGGAGACCTAATCGATTACTTCGGATACGACACCAAAACCCAGACCATAATCATCTACATGGAATCCATCTCAAACGCCAAGAAATTCATGAGCGCAGCCTCCGGGTTCGCAAGAAACAAACCAATAATAATCGTTAAAAGCGGGCGATTTGAGGAAGGCCGCCAGGCAGTGGTATCTCACACAGGCGCCATCGCAGGATTCGACGAAGTATACTCGGCAGCATTCAAACGCGCAGGCGTAGTCCGGGTGATGGAGATAGACGACTTATTCGACATATCAGAGAAACTCGCGATGGGGCCGCTGCCCTCAGGACCTAACATAACCGTAGTCACAAACGCCGGCGGACCAGGTGTTATGGCCACCGACCGAATAATCGAGCAGGGCGGGCGGATCACCCAACTACAGCCTGAGACAATAAAGAAACTAAATGAGAAACTCCCTGCAAGCTGGAGTAGAAACAACCCCCTAGACGTTTTAGGGGATGCGGGGGCCCAGAGATACTCAGACGCAATATCTGCGGCGCTTGAGGATAAAAACACCGACAGCCTCACCGTAATACTCACCCCCCAGGCGGGCACCAACCCCCTTAAAATAGCTGAAGCGATAACACAAGCCAGACAAAAAACAACAAAGCCCGTGACCGCCTGCTTTATGGGCGGGGAATCCGTTGAAGCCGCCATCACCCACCTGAGGAAAAACAAACTCCCCTGCTACTCAACCCCCGAGAAAGCAATCAATCCCCTGATTCTGGGTTACGAGTACGTCCACAACCTCGAGCTTTTGCATGAGACTCCTGAAGAACTCACACACGGATGCACCCCCGAAAAAAAGCACCTCACTAAATTGATAGAGGAAGCCTATGCAAAAGACCACTATATATTGACTGAACGGGAATCCAAGCAATTCCTTGAAGCCTATGAAATACCCACATCCTCGATGAAATTAGCCAGAAACCGGGATGAGGCCGGGCAATTATCCCAGCAAATCGGTTTCCCTGTGGTCATGAAAATAGAGTCCCCTGACATAACCCATAAAACCGACGCGGGAGGCGTGATACTTAGCATATTATCGGAGCATGAGGCTCAGCAAGCCTTCGACCGCATAATCGAGAACGCAAGAAAATACGACGAAAAAGCCGAAATAGAGGGTGTTACCGTCTCCAAAATGGTCGAAGGCCGGGGGTTCGAAGTTTTGCTGGGATCAAAAAAAGACGAAGTATTCGGGCAGGTCATAGTCTTTGGCGCAGGCGGAACCCTCGTGGAATTTTTACGCGACAAAGGAATAGGGCTGCCGCCTTTGAACCAGACTCTCGCCAAACGGATTATGGAGGAGACCCGAAGCTATAAACTATTGAAGAACGGTTCAAGGGACAGACCTCCAGCCAACCTCACAGAAATCGAGAAGATACTAATCAACTTCTCCCAGATGATAATAGAAAACCCCCAGATAAAGGAGGTGGACATAAACCCGATACTTGCCACACCCGATTTCGCGGTAGCCCTTGATGCTAGAATCGTGTTAAACGAGAAGCAGGATAAAACCCCCTTAAGCCACATCTGCATAACACCCTACCCCAAAGACTTGATGGAAACCTGGGTGGATGAGAAGGGCGAGGAAATACTTTTACGGCCCATACGAGCCGAAGACGAACACAGGATAAAAAAGCTATTCGAAAGCCTCTCTGAGGAGACTATACGTTACCGGTTCTTCCATCCCATAAAGGAGGTGACACACAACATGCTGGTGCGTTACTGCCACAACGACTACGACCGCGAGATCGCGGTGGTCGCAGAACACGAGGGGCGGATACTGGGGGTGAGCAGGTTGATGTTTGACCCAGGAGAATCTAGCGCTGAGTTCTCGGTTGTGGTAACAGATAAATGGCAGAATAAGGGGTTAGGCACTAAACTCGTCTCCAAAATAGTCGACATAGCAAGGCAAAAGAGGCTGAAAAAAGTGTATGCCACAGTCATCAAAGAAAACCAGGTTATGGTCCACATAGCCCGGAAACTCGGATTCGAGATTGAACACAGCGAGGAGCCGAGCGTATACAGCCTGGTTTTAAGCCTAAATGAGGTGACGGGATGAAGACAGGCTTAGTGTTCCACAACGACTACTTAAAGCATAAGCAGCTGGCTAACCACCCGGAGAACCCGGCAAGGCTTTCAGCTACCCAAGAGTATTTCCTGAAAACAGGGTTGATGGACATGCTATATGAGATGACCCCCGACCCCGCTGAAGTCGAAGACGTGGCACGAGTACACTCTATGGCCCACATTAATTACGTGAAAACCATGGCCGAGGCGGGGTGCGGCCGTTTCGCAGTCATCGACCCGGACACTTACCTGTCCCATGAAACCTATAACGTGGCTTTATTATCCGCAGGCGGGGCGATCTGCGCAGGCGAATCCGTCTGGAAGGGGGAAGTCGACAACTGCTTTGCATTGATCCGCCCCCCAGGCCACCACGCAAGCCGGAACCAAGCCACAGGATTCTGTTACTTCGACAACATCAGCATTATGGCCCGATACCTGCAGCATATACATGGGGTGAAAAGAATATGCATCTTCGACTGGGACGCCCACGCCCCCAACGGTACGATGGGCACATTCTACAATGACCCAAGCATACTCAACATATCCATACACCAGGACCCCCACTCCTTTTATCCCGGTCACGGATTCATAGAGCAGATGGGCGAAGGCCCAGGTAAAGGCTATACAATAAACTTCCCGGTGCCGGCGGGAACAGCTGATCCGGATTACCTTTACTTCATAAACGAATACGTAGTCCCCCGGGTGAGGAAATTCAGGCCCCAATTGATTGCGGTGGCTGCAGGACAAGACAGCCATCAAACCGATTTCATCTCACAACTTAACGTCACCGACGCAGGCTACGCCCACATGACGCAGGCGTTCATCGACTTGGCGGAGGAATTATGCTCAGGTAAACTGGTTTTAGAGCTTGAAGGAGGGTATAACCTGAAAACGCTTCCTAAAACCAACCACACAATAGTCTCAACGCTGCTTGAAGGGCAAACTGATCACGTAGTGCAAGGCGAAGTACTGTCAACCACTAAGGAGCTTTTAATGCAACTGGGAAATACCTTGAAGGGGAAATCCCTTTGGCCTGACGCACCCGACTACTCGGAGCTGGATTTAAGCTGTGAATAATTAACCCCACAGCAAGCTGTGGGGTATTCTAAAATTGTGTTATTTTTCATTTGGTTGTATTCTTCTTTTTCTTCTGTTGAACCTTGTTTCTCGGTGTATCTTTGGATTATTTCCTCGGTGATACCCCGCCTCACCCCAGAATTCCACCCCTCAAAGAGTTTCCCGAATTTCCGGAAAACACTTGAAAATCATTCTAGCAGAAATAATTATAATACATGCATCATGCGGGAAGAAGCATTCCAGGGAGGCGCCCCACAAAAAAAAACGGGTAAGTGATTGCTCTCACACTCAAGAGAATCCTACTAAAAACAATGTTTCTCGCCAATATCCCGCAAAACCTCAAGCAGATAATCC
>WJJK01000105.1 GCA_014729705.1 Candidatus Altarchaeales archaeon
CCATGCTCTCCTGCGTCTCCTTCGCCTCTGAGACGCAGGTAGCCTTCATTGGGTATGCCCGCAGGGATTTTTACCTTGATTTTCTTGGTTTCACCTGTTATGCCTGTTGCCTGGCATTTGGGGCAGGGTTTCTCAGGCCTCTTGCCTTGGCCTTGGCATTGACTGCAGACGATTACCTGCATGAACACGCCAAGAGGGGTTTGGGTTCTCTTCTGCTGTTTCCCCCTGCCGCCGCAGGTGGGACACGTTTTCTGTTTACCGTCGAGGCTGCCTGAACCCCTACAGTCGGGGCATCGGTCTTTAACTTTTATCTGGATTTCTCTTTCAACCCCCTGCGCCGCCTCATTTAGGGTTAAGGTGACGTCACTTCGAATATCTGCGCCTTTAGACGGGCCTTGACGTCTTCCCCCGCCGAATGAGGAGCCGCCGCCGAAAAACATGTCGAATATGTTTTTCCCGAAGAAACTTGAGCCTGAGAATAAGTCCTCTATGTCCTGGAAGTGGCTGAAATCATTCCAAGTGAATCCGCCTCCTCCAAAGGCGCCGGATACGCCTTCGTGGCCGTATCTGTCGTATTGAGCGCGTTTGTTTGAATCAGCTAATACTTCGTAGGCCTCGCTTATCTGCTTAAAATTCTTCTCTGCCCCGGCGTCTTTGTTCACGTCCGGGTGGTATTTCTTAGCCAGCCTACGGTAGGCTTTCTTGATCTCGGAGGTGGATGCGTCTTTATTTACGCCTAAGACTTCATAGTAGTCTCTCTTGGAAGCCATTTAACAATAGGGGAGTGAGGTTATTTTCTATCTTCCTCCTCAACCTTATAGTCGGCGTCCACGACATCCTCTTTATCCCCTGTTTTGTCTTGGCTTTGACCTGTCTTTTGTGTTTGCTGTTGCTGTTGTTGTTGGGCGGCTGCCTGCTGATATATTTTGGCGAACACCGGCTGGGTTTCCTTGGTTAAATCCTCCATCAGGGATTTGACGTCTTCAGTGTTTATGTCCTTTTGGGTTAGGGCGTCTTTGAGTTTCTTGAGTTTCTCTTCAACCTTCTTTTTCTCCCCATCTGAGATCTTGTCTTTCATCTCCTCAAGGGCCCTCTCGGTGCTGTAGACTAGGGTGTCTGCTTCGTTTCGGGTTTGTATGTCTTTTTTCTTTTTCTTATCCTCCTCTGCATGTTCCTCCGCCTCCTTCTGCATCTTCTGGATTTCGTCTTCGGTGAGCCCGGATTTAGCTTGGATGGTTATGGCTTGTTGTTTTCCGGTTGCAAGATCCTTAGCTGAGACGTTTAGGATGCCGTTGGCGTCGATTTTGAAGGTCACCTCGATTTGGGGCACGCCCCTTGGGGCGGGGGGTATCCCTGTTAAGGTGAATCGGCCTAAGCTTTTGTTGTGGGCTGCCATCTCCCGGTCCCCCTGTAAAACGTTTATTTCAACGCTTGGCTGGTTGTCGGCTGCGGTTGAAAACACTTGTTTCTTTTCAGTGGGGATTGTGGTGTTTCGCTCAATCAAGCGTGTGAAGACGCCTCCGAGGGTCTCTATACCCAGGGAGAGGGGTGTCACATCCAAAAGAAGCACGTCTTTCACTTCCCCGCCTAATACGCCTGCTTGTATCGCCGCCCCGATTGCGACTACTTCATCGGGGTTGACGCCTTTGTGGGGTTCTTTCCCGAAGAATTCTTTGACTGCCTCCTGCACCGAAGGCATCCGGGTTTGACCGCCCACAAGGATCACTTGGTTTATGTCTTTGGGTTTGAGTTTAGCGTCGTCTAAGGCTTTCTGGCAGGGGGTGAGTGTCGATTGAACCAGGTTGTCTGTCAGCTGCTGTAGTTTAGCCCGGGTTAGGGTGACGTTCAGGTGTAGGGGTCCTGCCTGGCCTTGGGTTATGAAGGGCAGGTTTATTTCGGTTTGGGTTGTGGAGGACAGCTCTATTTTGGCTTTTTCGGCTGCGTCTTTAAGTCTTTGGAGCGTCATCTTGTCGGCTCTAAGGTCCACTGAGTTTTCTTTCTGGAATTCGTCTGCCAGCCAGTCGATTATTCTCTGGTCGAAGTCGTCTCCGCCCAGGTGGGTGTTGCCGTTGGTGGATTTGACTTCGAAGACGCCGTCTCCGACTTCAAGTATGCTTATGTCGAATGTCCCGCCTCCCAGGTCGTAGACCGCTATTTTTTCGTCGCTTTTTTTGTCTAATC
>WJJK01000106.1 GCA_014729705.1 Candidatus Altarchaeales archaeon
TCTTTGAAGGTTATCTTGCCTGTGGATTTTTTCGGGCGGATTGTGCCTGCAAAGGAGGAGTTGGATTGTATGATGACGGTGACTTCACGGGGGTTGCCTGGGAAACACCTGCCTTCCACCTGGAATCTCTCATATCTTTGAACCGGCGCGTCATGGCTTAGCAGGCAGCTTTGCTGGTTATTCGAAATATTCACCCTTATCTTCGATAACTCGCTTATGCCGCTGTTTGTGAAAACGCCTTGGAAGAACCCGTCTTTATAGGTGGTTTCATTCATGTTGGGTGGTGTGAAAAACAATCCGCTATAATCCCTTGACGGTTTATTCGTCTGCGACATGTTTTTCGAGGCGGAATTAAAACCCCTCCAGAAAGCCTCCAACTGTCCGGGGGCGCAGTCTATGCATTTTACCTGGAACTTCTCCGTATCCCGCACATCAAATGAAACCTTGTTTTTGATTGAATTATCAAATGAATCCTGGGTCACCCCGTTTTTGAACATGTTCACCAACACGGAGTTGCCTGAAATGGAAACAGTTAAATCGCTTCTGCCTGTGCGCTTTATTTTATGGTAGGTATCCATGTTAATACAGCCTGAGAAAAGCAACACAGTCACTAGAAAAATCAAAGACGCAGGATGCGGTTTCATGTAAAAATAAGGGGGTTAATTAATATAAAACGTTTGTTTGCCGATAAAAAAGTATTTCTATGCCTAATCCCCTATATTTAATCACGCTATGGATGAGCATGTTGAGAGGTCCCTGTCACGGATTTTCGGGGATATAGAGCGAGGACACCGCATCCGCAAAATAAGGGAAAACGCAGGTCTCGGCGTTAAAACATTTCTTGCAGGCGTGGTAGTCGGTGTGGGCGTTGGATTCGGGTTATCCAACTACATTGATTCACCTAAGCAGTCCACCCACCAGATGCCCGAGGTCAGGCCTGAAAAACCCGCTGTCTATTCACGGGAAATGAGGGTTCAAGTGCCTGTGACCCTCCGAGAACCCTCCACAGACCCTGTGTGGGAGCCTGATGTAAGAAATAAACTAAAGATAAGGCGGTGCTCCGACCCGTGGACTGAAATACCCCCTAACTACGCTAAGGTGCCCACAAGCTCCGGGAAATCCTATCTAGTCCCCCTTGAATTCAACAAAATAGACAGCACAACCATCCCTGATGAATACACCTTAATGGTTAAGGATAAAACCCCTGTTTTAGCCGAAGAACGCGATGTGGAATCCTACACCCAAATGGGCTACCAAAAAATGTTTAAGAGACTGAAGCCAGTTGAACCCCCAAAATACGAGCATCGCACTAGGCGCCGACTTAGATAAACCCCTGTATAATGTATCGCAAGCTCCTGCCCCTTTTTTTTTTTAAATAATACTCTTTGTTTCCCTTAATTATTTCATGCGCAAACAGGCTCCCCAGGTTTTTAAGGTTTCTTTTAAGGGAGGTGAACCTGATTTGAAGGAATTATCCTATGACTCTGAAACTAAACAGTACCTGGATGAGGTTGACGGTGTATCCAATTACTTGAGGTTTCAGGGTTTGGGTTCCAGCCTTGAAAATCTCTCCGCCGCCAAAGCCAAAGCCAGGCGGAAGGGTGCGCCTGTTTACGTGTTAAGGCGTGATGATGAGGTGGTTGAGTTACTGCCCGAGCTTGCGCCCCTAGGCGGGTTGGAGCGGGCGTCCCTTGGACGGGTCGCCCACCACATCAAGCTTTTTGACGAGCTTGAAGAACAGATTATGGGCCCCTCCAAAGACGGAGGCGTTCACGCCAAAGTAATTTCCTTCGCAAGGTCAGGCGACTCAGAGAAATTCCGCAAAGCAATCCAGCGGATGCCGTTCAGAAGATTATGCGATCTATCCGATGATTTAAGCGAGTTCGAAGGGCCTGAATCCGCGCAAAAAATTGCGTTAGAGGTATTAGGAAAAACAATCCCCTCTGACGCAATCCCTAATGTTCATCTTAGGGGGATAGTAGCTAAACACGGGTTCGAAAGAATATTAGGTGCCGGAGGTGAGGGAAACCTGCAAACAGATTTGGATTTCTCCCTGGCCGGGAAATCCCCCTCAGAAACACATGAGCTGAGAGACGGCCTCACCCGGAAAATAGCCGACACCCTATCCCGCTTGATTGGGGAATCATCTTCACCTGAAAAACTCTTTGAAGACAGGGTTATTCTCGAAAACGCCAGTCAAGTGGTGGCTGCGTACACACAGAAATGGGTTAAACTAAATGAATTAATCAACGGTTATGGTTGGCGTTCACAGGGGGATAAACGTCAATTCATTGAATCCTTCATATTCTCCAAGGATTATTTCGCTAAAGACCGGCGGAAAAAACCTTCCAACGGGAATTACGCCTTAGAAAATCGGGTGACACACGAGCTCGGCGAACAA
>WJJK01000107.1 GCA_014729705.1 Candidatus Altarchaeales archaeon
ATCCAGGTTTAACTGTTCTATGCACGCTGAAAATAAAACCAAAAAAAACAGCAGGCCGGTGATTTTTTTGTCTGACGCCGTAGACATGATAAATAAGAAATAGGTTATGCGTATTTAAAGAGAAGTGTTTTTTGTTTCGGATTCAGCCGAAACAAAACTATAAACCGAATCCTTGGAGGCCGCCTGCCCCCATTTTACGCATCATCCGCTGCATCTTACGTCCACCGCCCATGGATTTCATCATCTTCTTCATCCGCTTATAGTAGGTTAGAAGCTCCCGCACATCCTCAGGCGCAGTGCCGCTTCCAGCAGCTATCCGCTCTATCCTGGATCGCTTTATCAAAGACGGGTCCTCTTTCTCCTTTAGGGTCATCGAATCCATAAGTACCTTAAACTGCTGCATTTTTTCCTGCTGGAGCTGCATCTCTTTTTCAGGTACTTTGGCTTTGAAGGGAAGGAAATCAAGGATTTTGTCTAAAGAACCCATCTGATTCATCTGCTCGATCTGCTGATACACGTCGTTGAGGTTGAAGTCCCCCTTCATCATGCGTTTAACCGACTCTTCATCAACATCAACTTCCTGGGCTTTCTCCAACAACCCCTCCAGGTCGCCGAAGCCAAGTACTCGTGAAACAAACCGTTGAGGGTCAAAAGACTCCAAGTCGCCAACGTGTTCTCCCACACCCATGAAATATACTGGAGCAGCTACCTTTGAGCAGGCGCTTAAGGCGCCTCCGCCTTTGGCAGTGCCATCCATCTTGGATAATACGATGCCGTCCAATGGAGAGGACTCCTGGAAGGCCTTGGCTTGTTCCCCCGCCTGCTGGCCGATGGTAGAGTCAAGCACCAAAAGAACATGATCTGGGTTTATATTAGTGTAGATGTTGTTGATTTGGTCCATTAATTTCTGGTTTAGTTTATGCCGTCCCTCGCTGTCAACGATAATCAAGCCCTTGTGGTTGAATTCCGCCAAACCCTCCTGTATTATCTTCAGGGAGTCTTTCTGCTGGCTGTCTCCATAAAAGGGCACATGTATTTCCTCTGAAAGCTGCTTTAGTTGTTCATAAGCTGCCGGACGGAAGGTATCAGCACAGATTAGGCGGGGGTGATAGCCTTTTTTCTTATAGTATTGGGCTAGTTTAGCGGACGTGGTGGTTTTTCCGCTTCCCTGTACACCCACCATCAGTATTACTGAGTTTTCTTCGGGTTCAAGCAATCCGCCTTCCCCCACCAGATTTGTGATCTCCTCATAGGTTATTCGTATTACGTTCTCCTTCCTGTTCAGGCCGCCGGGGGGTTTCTCCAACAGGCTTCTTTCCTGGATTTTCTTGGATAAATCAAATACCAACTGGACTTCGACGTCGGAGGATAAAAGTGTCTTCTGGACCTGTTTGGTGTATTGCTTCAGGGTTTTCTTATCCAACACCGCTGCTTTTCGAAGGTTATTCATCGCCCCCTGCAGACCGTTTCTGAGTTTGTCAAAGACCATGTGTCAAAAAGAAAACGAAAGGCAGTATAAATACGCCCGTCTTTTAATAGAATTTTGAATGACACCATGATTGAAGCGGCTATGTGGATAATCTATTTTTGCAGCCTGTATCTGGCAGTATTCTGGCTATTAGTGTTAGTTGCAGGAAAAAAGAAGACGGAGAGAAAATTTAGTGAGTGGCCGCTGGTTTCTATACTGGTTCCCGCCTACAATGAAGGCGAATGTGTGGGTGAATGCCTTAACTCGCTTTTGCAGTTGGATTATCCTAGGCAAAAGCTTGAAATAATAGCCATAAACGACGGGTCCACGGATACTACCTTGAAGGAGATGCAGAAATTCAGCGAACAAGTGAAGGTGATAGATTTAGAGGAAAACAAGGGCACCAAGGCAGTGCCCTTGAACGAGGGTCTGCGGCAAGCCAAAGGCGAGTTTGTAGCTTGTTTGGACAGTGACAGCATAGTGGAGTCGGATGTATTAAAGAAGATGCTTAAATCCTTCACAGATGAGGACATAGGGGCTGTGACGCCTGCCCTTAAGGTCTACAAGCCTGAAAGCATGGTGGAGAAACTGCAGTGGTTTGAATACATCCTGGCGATATTTCTGCGCAAACTCATGTCGTTCATAGATTCCGTGTATGTGACCCCCGGACCATTCACGCTTTACCGTAAAAAGGTATTGGAGGAGGTCGGGTACTTTGATGAGGATAATATCACTGAAGACATGGAGATGGCTTTGCGTATACAAAAACACCAATACCGGATCGAGAACGTGGAGGACGCATACATACACTGCTATAGCCCTGAAAGCCTGGTCAACCTGTATCAGCAACGTCGCAGGTGGTATGAGGGATTGACAGCTAACACATTCAAATACTATGACCTGTTCTTCAACCGAAGCTACGGGGACTTCGGGATCCTAATGCCCCTTAATGTGGTTAGCGTGGGAGTGCTTTTGGTTTCCACTGGTCTTTTCAGCTACTATTTCCTAGAACCCCTTATACGTCAAGTAATAAACCTGTATCTGGTTGAATTCGATTTCATGGTGTTTTTAAAGAACATGGAATTCAACATGCTTTTACTTGACTTTGACTACACAAAGATATTCGTCATGGGGGCAGTGGCTGTGATGGGCGTACTTACCTTGGTTTTAAGCCACCGTATGAGCCGGGAAAAAATACTGAAACACGGCTTCAAGCCACTTTTGGTCTTCATGATGTTCTACTTTTCCTTCCTCGGATATATGTGGGCGGGAACGCTTGCACGGATGGTTTTCGGGCGCAAAAAAAAGTGGTAGGATAATTAAACTATTTCATAAAGATACGTGTCATAGCAGGTTCCGTTATGGGAAAAAACAAGCGCGTATCCCCGGTTTGTGAAAAAGGATTGGTTGTTGGCGTAAGGCGGCCAACCCCCGCTTCCTGTCGTCAAAACATACTGCGCCCCAAACTCGGAGATTGTTTTGTCAAATAACTCCTTAGCTGGCATTGACCTGGAATGCTGACTTGAATAATAGGCTGCATACGGCCAGTGGTTGGAGAGTATGTTTCCCCCGCCAAGGCTTTGTATTGTTTTGCCTGCTAACTCAAAGCCCTTTTGACTGCATTGCTTGGAGTCTATGCAATTGCTTGCGTAGATGCCGGCAGCAGCTGAAACAATAAAAAACAATATAATCATCTTTTTCCCTCTTGATTGAACCACCTGTAAAACCGGCTGAACCACCAGTATTGACGCAAAGGGAATCAACGGTACTAGGAATCGAAGCTGTTTCTGGGAAAAAACCTGGAAAAAGCCCGCCAAAACCAGAAAAGGCAGTAAGGGATAGGTTAGCTCATCAAGGGGTCTGGGTTTTTTAAGATACAGCCAGAAGGCGTAAGCCACCAAAAAAATCTGCAATCCAAAAACCAGGGGGATGGACTTGAAATACAACAAGAAATCAGATGAAACCTGACTGGGCCAATGCACAGCCATCTTAAACGTGATATACGGGCCCCTGAACCGGTTTAGATATATTAGCCAAGGAATAACAGGTGTCAGAAAGATTAAGAAGCCCAGATGCGTTTTAGGTGTTGAAAGAAAGCTTGCTATATCGAAGCCGTGCTTTTTGAAAAAAAGCAGAAAGTATGCTATTAGAAGGCTTAATCCGAGCGGATGCCGGGTTAGGAATGCCAGTGAACATGAAATGAAGGCTGTAAAATAGTGTGTTGTCTTATCTGTTTTCATATACCTGCGCACAGATATCACTGAAAGCAAAATAAACATTGTTGCGGGAACGGAAGAAAAAAAACGCGTGCTCCAATACATGTAAAGGGGGTTGGAAGCCAAAAACATAAGTGAATATAGACCTGTCTCAGGGCCGAACAGGTCTTCGGCCAGAAGATAGGTAAGATAAAGAATAATCGCGGAAACCAAGCCAATGTAAAGACAGGTTTGGTCTCCCAAACCCAGACGTATGAATACCGAATACATTAATGGATGTAGGGGAGGCCGTATGTCCTCAAAATATATTTTCTGGCCTGCAAAATGCTTTGCATTCATGACATAGACTGCTTCATCCCACTGGAGTTTGTCAAATCCCAGGCAAAGAATGATCTGTGAAACAAGTATCAGCAAGAACAAGAATGTCTTTTTTTGGGTGTTCATCTTGGATTTTGGATTATATTTTACCTTCTAATTTGATTAATAGGATATGCGAAAAGTAAACACGAAGCTTTATGTGGTAGCATTAATAATCACGTTGCTAATATTCACCGCGGGCGTTTTATTGGGATTGGTTATTGAGGGAGAACGCGTTGAGTATCTCTCAGAAGAAAGAAAGATACAGGAAACCAACTTCAACAGCCTGCAACTACAGTATCTTTATCTTTCGGGTTTGGAGGAAAAAAAGAAGTGTCCTGCGCTCTCCACTGCGTTAAACAAATACATCAAGGAGACAGATGAGCTTAGAGTTAGGATAGAAAATTATGCACAGCAAAGCAACATAAAACAGGAGGAATTAGGGTTGCTGAAACGTCAATACGTAATCGCCCAACTAAATTACTGGTTGATGGCCAAAAGAACAAAAAAGTTATGCGAGACGGATTATGTAACCCTGCTTTACTTTTATGAAAAAGAACAAAGCCAGTCCATGAACCAGGGCGTGGTCCTTGACTACTACAAGAAGAAGCTTGGAGATGACCTGTTGATTTTCGCATTGGACTCCGAGTTCACTCAGGAACCTATGATACCGATGCTTATGAGCGCACACAACATCACCTCAACCCCATCCATCGTCGTGGAAGACACAGTATACACCGGCTTTCACTCCAAAGACGACATCCAAGGCATACTTTGCCAAAGCTACGAAAACAAAACAGAGGTATGCGATGAGTGACTTTGATTTTGAATTTAAAAGACAGCTCATACACGGATTGGTCGGAACATGTATCGCAGTGGCAGTGTGGTATCTGAAGCCAACCTATGGCAGAATCATAGTACTGCCGCTTCTTTTAGCTGTAGCCGTGTTTTATGCAATCCCCAAAATAGGCGTCAACCTGCACATACACAATTTCCTGATAGAAAAGTATGAACGGGAAAAAGACAAGGCCACGCTACCATATCGGGGCTCAATATACTATGCGTTAGGTGTGGCCCCGGCAGTCTTTGCCCTGCCTGTTGAGCTAGCCTGTGCAGTGGTTATGACTTTAAGTGTTGGTGACGCAGTATCCACGATAGTTGGGGTGAAGTATGGTAGAGTTCAGATATCTGATAAAACACTGGAGGGCTTCATCGCTTTCATACTGGTGGGGGTTCCGGCTGCTGCATTGTTTGCATCTGTCCCCCAAGCATTCATGCTGGCTGGGGTAGGCGCATTCATCGAATTGTTTTCTCCATGGGATGACAACCTCGCAATACCCTGGATTCTGACGCCCCTGGCATTTATTTTATAACATTGACTCTGCGACCATCAACTTCAAGCCGCCCCTCACAAAACAATTTTATGGCTTCGGGATAAATCCTGTGCTCTTGCTTTAGGATCCGTCTGCTTAAGGAATCCACGTCATCGTCTTCTAGGACAGGGACTGCTGTCTGGATTATGATAGGGCCGTGATCTACCTGTTCGTCTGCGAAATGCACGGTGCATCCGGTCACCTTGACTGCATACTCCAACGCCTGTTTTTGGGCGTTAAGTCCGGGGAAGCTGGGCAATAAGGCCGGATGTATGTTCATCACTCGGTTAGGGAAGGCTTTTACAAAAATAGGTGAAATAATCCGCATGTAGCCTGCCATACAAACCAATTCAACTTTTTTTCCTTTAAGCAGATCCACCACCGCTTGATCGTATTCCTGCCTTGATTCATAGTCAACAGGATTGATGTGGACTGCATCTATCTTCTTTTTTCTAGCACGCTGCAGCGAAAACGCGTTTTCTTTATCAGAAACCACCACTGCGATTTCCGCATCAGGTATCTCTCCTGCCTCTACAGCATCCAGTATGGCCTGTAGGTTGCTGCCCCGCCCTGAAGCCAAAACACCGATGTTAGTGGTCATGTTTATGATATCGCGGTGGTGGCTTTTATTTGACAGAAACCGCAGACACAACATCTATGACCTGGCGGTTTTCAGCTATGTCATGAACACGTACCACGTCCACTTTTTTTAAGGCCAGGTAGGCTGTGACGCCCAGTGTGGCAGGGAGTCTCTCCTTCACAGATATGTCAAGCAGACGGCCGAGAAAGGATTTTCTGCTGTGGCCGACCAGGAGGTTATAGCCTGTTTCTTTGAATTCACCGATGTTTCGGAGCAACGCCAGATTGTGCTCCAACGTTTTGCCAAAGCCTATTCCCGGGTCTATATAAATGTTTTTTTTGTTTAACCCCGCATCAACAGCCTTGTCTGCCTGCCGGATTAAGAATTCTTTGACTTCCCCCACCACGTCGTGGTATGTGGGGTTTTTCTGCATGTTTTGAGGTTCCCCCTTCATGTGCATTATGCAGGCATAAGTATTGTGTTCTGCGGCAAGCTCGATCATGCGGGCATCCTTAAAGCCGGTTACGTCGTTTATCATTAACGCTCCCGCAGACACCGCTTTCTCGGCTACCCCGAGTTTATAGGTGTCAATTGAGGTTGGAATGTTGAGTTCTGTGAGTTTTTCTATCACAGGCAGCACACGGTTAAGTTCTTCTTTTTCCGGGGTTTTCTGGGCTCCGGGGCGTGTTGACTCCCCGCCGACGTCAATTATTTTGGCGCCATCATCAATCATTTTTTTGGCGTGGGATACTGCGCAGTCAAACAAGCTATGTTTGCCTCCATCGTAAAAAGAGTCGGGGGTTACGTTGAGTATGCCAATTATCTCAGTCATCTTTTGTTTCTCAGTAAATTATGTGCCTGGCCAGTTAGATAAAGAGATCCCGTAATTAGCGTGTCTTTTTTGGGGGGTGATTCAAGTGCATCAGATAAATTAGGCACTACGTGGGGGTTTCTCGCATACTCCGCTAATCTTTCGGCTGAAACCGAGCGCCTATGATCAACCGAGGTTAAAGTCAACTTGGAAGAAGTAGCCTCAAGCAGGGGAACGATCTTATCATAGGGTTTATCATTGAAACAACCATAGATTACTTCAGGCTTCCCACTGAAATAATGTTTTACATCACTCAATAGATTTTGTATCGCATCAAGATTGTGGGCCCCATCCAAAACGAGGTGAGGGTCCTCACATATAACTTCGAATCGGCAGGGGAGAGTCACTTCAGAAAAACCCCCCCATATAGCTTGACAAGACACTCCCATCCACTCAAGTACGCAGGCCGCAACACATGCATTCAGGTGTTGGCTTAAACCAAGTTGCCGCAGATAAAGACCGTCATGCTCGCCCTCCACTGTTTCCAGGTGTATGTGGGAGCCTGTGAAATCAGAGTCAATTAATCTGCTTTCAAAATCCACACCATATTCAAGAAGGCGTGCATTCCTCTCTGACGCGGCCTGGCGTATCACAGCGAGTCCAGGATCCTGTGCGCAAGTAAAACAAGTGGCTTCATGTTTTATTATTCCGGCCTTCTCACGCGCAATATCCTCTAAGGTTGAACCAAGATAGTTGGCGTGATCCACGCCAACATTTGTTATGACTGAAATCGTTTTGGGGAAAACATTTGTCGCATCCCACCGCCCCCCAAGACCCGCCTCAAGAACCAGTACCTCAACTTTTTGCCGCATAAACCAAAGTAAAGCTAATGCTGTTTCAAACTCGAAACAGGAGGGCGCGCCCAACGCAGCAGGCAGATTATCTAAACACCCTCTGATTTCGTTAAATAGTTTAGTGAACTCGCCCTCAGTTATTGTCTTATCGCCTGTTTTGAATCTCTCAAGGTAATCTAAAACAGGGGGCGACGTATATACTCCTGCCTTGATTTTTTGTTTCGAAAGCCCAGCGTGTATGAAGGAGCAGACGCTGCCTTTACCGTTTGTGCCTGCAACATGCACTACCTTAGCCGCCAGTGAAACGTCTAATTCCCTTAAAAGCCAGTTTATCCTCTCAAGGCTGGGTTTAACGTCGTAACCAAGCCCGCAGAGAAAATCTTTTGCTTGAATATAATTCACTTTCAAAACAAACCATGTATCACGCCTTCCCCGTCAACGTCAATGGATTCTGCACCAGGTTTTTCAGGCAAACCAGGCATAGTAATTATTTTGCCGGTGTATACAACAATAAAGCCTGCGCCTGCTTGAAGTTTAAGTCCTGTGACAGTTAACCTAAAGCCTTTGGGAGCCCCCAATAGCAGGGGATCGTCTGAAAGGGATTTTTGGGTCTTAGACACGCAAACAGGCAGGTGAGACTGCTTCTTCTCCTCAATAACCCTGATATCTGCTTTAGCGTTTTCAGTGAAAACAACTTCACCCGCACCATAGAGGGTTTTAGCTATCTTGGTTATCTTATCCTCCACCCCCTCGTCAAGATCATAGAGTGGCCGGAAATTATTCTCAGAGGATACTGCCTCTAAAACCGCTTTGGCAAGTTCTTGGCCGCCTACGCCGCCATGTTCATATACTGCTGTGGTTTCGCATGATACGCCTCTCTGTTCACACATGCTTTTAACCCATTCAACCTCCTTTTGTGAGTCGTTTTCAAACGAGTTTATTGCAACCACAAGCGGCACGCCAAAGGACAAGACGTTTCCAATCTGCTTCTCAAGATTACAAAACCCCCTCTTAACAGCAGCAAGGTCTGGTCTTTTAACGTCGTCTGCCCCGCCATGGTGTCTTAGTGCCCGTAACGTCGCAACCAACACACATGCTGAAGGCTTCAAACCCCCGATACGGCATTTTATGTCGAAGAATTTTTCTGCTCCAAGTTCAGCACCAAACCCCGCCTCAGTGACAACTATGTCTGCGAGTTTGAGTGCGAGTTTAGTTGCCATAAGAGAGGAGCATCCGTGGGCGATGTTGGCAAACGGGCCGCCATGCACGAAAGCGGGAACGTGTTCTATGGTTTGAACTAAGTTGGGGTTGAATGCCTGACGCAAAAGAGCGCACATCGCGCCCTCAGCCTTC
>WJJK01000108.1 GCA_014729705.1 Candidatus Altarchaeales archaeon
ACTGAAGAGTAAGGGAAAAAGGCTTCCTCCCCCGTGAACTTCGACCCGGCAGGTTTTATGGCCACTCCGTTCTCAGAAGAGTAAATCATTTCCCCAGGCTGTTTTCCCATCGTTGCAGTCCATACATTGACCAAATCCCCAGGTAGAAAACCAACCGAACGAGGGAGGAAACCTTCCCTGCGTATCTCCCTGAGAAGCCCAACCCAATCCCTTCTTTTCACTAGATCTATCAACTTTTCTTCGAAGGTCATTGCAGTTTTCTCTTTGAGATCCCCCCCAACAAAAGAGATCTCGCTTTGTAGTGTGGGCAGATCTCAGGAAGATCCGGACACTCTTTCGTCCTAGGTTCCAAATCGAATAAATAAAAATCCGATCCTCCCATTTCATGAGGTCACCCATGAAATAACCTGGGGGCCTTGGCCCCTGATATAAACCGTAGGTCATCGTCTGATATCGATGCCGACGGAAACTCCAATAATAAATATGAACATCAAGCCTGCTCCTAAGCCATTCCTGCCAAAGGGGCCGACCTTTTTCGATATCGGCACAGGAACCAAAAAAACCTCTCACTGCGACCATGTAGAAAGGGAGCGGGTTCGGGCAAACAGGAATGCAGTCGCAAAACTCTATTCCCCTCACCCGGCACCCTTCACACACTTGATACGTGTACCTCCCGGAAAGCCGATCTAGCAACCTGAGGAGGTTTCCCGCATGCAGGAAAAGCTCTTCAGAATTTTTCTCCTGAGCCGTGTACAACCAGCGAAGTCCCATATCCCATATCGGTTTCCACATTCCCTTTATGACGAAAGAAAAACAATATTCGATACAGGACTCGTATTGCCCCTCCCTCTCTTTTCTCTTAATCTCAGAGAGCAGGTCACTTTCCATCAGCCGTTTGCTCTCGCATAAAACACGGGGATAAAAGTTTTCCACCACAGGTCTACGGACTCATGCGGGGGGATTTCCCTCATGCGGGAATGGAAAACGAGGAGCCTTTCTGTGACCGGATGGCTCCTCCCATAGGAGGAATTCCTGCAACGAGCACAAAGGTCAGTGCCATCCACCTCCGGCCTCCACGTTCGGACGGGGAGGGTCATCCGGCTGTCCTGTGCGTAATACTCGTTCCAGTGGATCAGGGAAGAATAATACAGAGTGGCAACCACAGGAGGAACTTTCTCCAAAAGGAGACTCCTCCCACACAGGGTGGTTCCCCACCGAGGACGTACCAGGTGCCACTTATGGTTTGGTTTATTCTGAACAGCCCCAAATTCGCATAGGGCTCGAAGCTCCTCAGAACTTCGACGGGGATATCCCCAAGACTGTGAGGAACTCACGACCATATTGGCCCACATACTGAATTTCGCCAGAACCTCCTCCTGGAAATCCAGGAGAGCCTCCCGGTCACCTGTCCGGAGAAGATGGCGTAGGAGTTCTTCAGTGGCTTTGAGGTCTCCCTTCAGAGACAATTCCTTCAAACGGCTCTCTTCCATTATTTTGATCCTTCAATAAGAGCTTCCAGAGTAATTTCCTCCAAACAATCCGGGCACCATTTGGCTCGAGGGAGAGGCCCTTTATCGCAGGAATCAACAGGAATCTTTTCTCCAGTGCAGAGAAATTTGCTTTCACCGGGTTCCAGGAGATGTACCGTTGGCCAATTTGGATACACTCCGGAGTACCCGAAAATCCGAGCCCAGATAGGGGCCAATTCCCCCCAGGCCAGTTTTGGGTTATCCCATTTTTTTCTCTCTCCGTCTTTCTCTGGCTGGGTGCTCCCTTTGCAAGTACCACAGAGAGAGTTGAACACCTCAGAACCCCCCAGGCGGATTGGGTCTTTCATGTGAAAACGACCATGGTCTTCATAGGCCCTTACGGATTTTTTCCCACAGAGGGTTCTACTATCCCCATATAGGTGGTACATCGAAGAGCCTCCGTAGCTGATAGCCCCAATCTTGCGGAGCCTTTCACGAACAAAGGCTTCCCTCCTCGCCAGGGATAGAGACAGGATTCCGTTCTCGAGGCTTTCCTGTGCTTCTTTCAGAATATCTTTTGCGGTTTCGAGGAAATCCGTATCCCCAACCCTCAAGGAATTCCGAGCAATATCCGAGAGAAGATCGTCCGAAAGAATGTAGGCTCGAAGCTCCGCCTTCAACCTTTGCTTAGATGAAATCGAACTCATCTACCTCTTCCTGTTCTTCTGGTTCCGGATCACGACAATCAAGGACAGCCCAGCCAGCATATAAGGCCTGGCTCATG
>WJJK01000109.1 GCA_014729705.1 Candidatus Altarchaeales archaeon
AAAGTTCATAAGAAGTGGGAACTAAACCGTCACGTCGGTCAGGGTATTTTTGTGCTCGAAAAAAGCTGATACTTGATTGTTGGGATTTTAGTATGTGTGATGTAGGTAAATGTAAAAAAGAACCCTCTATGCAGTATGCAGCTTTTGGCGCTCGCCGAAATAAATCCGTACGCATCTGTAATGCCCATTGGGAAAAGCACTGTGATGAGGTTGATAAGTTTGATCTTAGGACTTATTTTTATCCTGGAGATAAACGTAAGAAATGAACATTTTCGTCACCTCCTTTGATCCTGTCCGTTCTGCTTACAATCTGGACGATAAGCGGGTGGTGAAAATGGTTCTTGAATCTGCGCAGCTGCTGAGTACTTCCCTGCACGCTGTTGGGTCCCCTGATCCCCCTTATCGCAAGACCCATTATAATCATCCCTGCAGTATATGGACAAGAGAAGCTAGACCGAACTATCTCTGGCTTTTGGAACATATGGAGGCTCTCTGTCGTGAGTACACGGCTCGTTACGAAAAGGTTCACAAGTGTGAGGCGTTTATTTCGACATTTAGGGAGCATTCTTTTTATCTGCCTGCTAAATATCCCACCCCTCACCCCAACTGCAGCCTTTATAAGGAAGTTGCGGATGTTAGACTTGCCTATGCTTGGACGCTTCTTCAAAAATGGGCAAACGACAAACGAAAGCCAACATGGTATGGAAAACATAAAAGACCCTTTTGATTATTGGAACCGCAATGCATTTCTTGAATACCAGGAAGATGATGTTCGTATCTACGATATGGAAGGTCACAAGTATCTTTTCATCGGGCAAGTAATGTATGCTAGCACCGCAGAACGTGGCTGGTACATCAAGAATGTGATGCCATACGCTAAAGGAAAGTGTTTAGAGATCGGTTTAGGTCTTGGTGTGGCTTCTAAATGTATCCTGGTTAAGGATGAAGTCAGACATCTTCTGACCATCGAAAAGAACGAAAAAGTTGTCGACGCTTTTGGTAGACCCCTACGTAATCATAACATTCTGCACATGGATGTAAATGATTGGTTAGAAGGGCTTATGATTGTTGAACCTTTCTATGACTTCATCTTTGTGGACCACTATGCTTTTGACGAAGAAGATTTGGAGGAGCTGCCCAAACTGGCGGAAAAGTTGGAGAAGTTGCTCAGGCCGGGTGGCAACATGGTTTTTTGGATTGATGAAAATGCGGAAGAAGAAGATAAGGATTTGGTGCGAGGATTATGGAAGATTTCCAAGTAGAACCTAATAAAATTTACCATAAGGCTTGTGAGGACTTCCTTATAAGGGTTCCAGAAGGTACTTTTGATTTGATCCTTACCTCCCCTCCTTATGCAGAGATGCGGGACTACGTAAAAATACCTGCGGAGGAGTACTGCGATTGGTTTATTCCCAAAGCCAAGTTATTTTACAAGACTTTGAAAGAGAACGGGGTTTTTGTACTTAACATACGGAACAACGTCATGGGCGGAAGGCGGGATACCTACGTTTATGAGTTAGTTCACAAACTAAATAAAGAAGTCGGCTTTGATTTGATAGACGACATGATTTGGGATAAGGGAAAAATGCTACCTAATACTAAGGGAAAGCGCCCCATGGATTGCTGGGAGTTTGCTTTTGTATTTGGTAAGGGACTTGATGTTACCTGGAACCCTGATCCTTTGAGAACCCCCTATGATGAGCGTTCTTTACAGAGATTTGAAGCCCCAATCAAAACCCGCTGGGGATCTTCCAGGACTGAAAAAGGTCAGAAAAAGGTACAACCACACCCGCTCGGTTGTTTTCCCAAGAACATTCTTAAAATAGGTTCGGAAACTTCTTATCAAGGACACCCCGCGCCTTACCCAGTAAAGTTTGCCGAATGGTTTGTAAAAGGGTACTCCAATCCTGGGGATTTGGTTTATGATCCTTTCGGAGGCGGCGGCACTACAGCCGTTGCCGCCCAGAGACACGGGCGCCGGTGGATTCTAACCGAGATCCATGAGGAATACATTCGGCTGGCCGAAAAAAGGTTAGCCGAAACACAGGAGGCCCTGTTTTAAATGAAAGAAATAGAAGACATCTTAGAGCGCCTGGAAAAGGCCTCGGAGCGTCTCCAGGCAGTGGCCCAGGGTCGTGTTTACAATGTCGGTACCAAAGTCCTTTACAAGGGTCAATTTGGTGTCGTTACCGACCTCAATCAGGGGGCAGAAGATCCTCAAGGAAGTACTGTAGATCTCCGTATGGAGGACGGTACTGTCCACGAGAAGGTCTCTGTCACCTCAGCTGCCCTGGAGCTTCTCCGTAAATAGGAGTTTACATGGGACGTGGAGTAGCTTTCACGCCTTCTGAAGATGATTTTATCGTGGCGAATGCTGAGAAGAAAACCGCTAAAGAACTATTTGATCTACATAATCAGCTCCGTGGGGAAATGTTATGGCCCCAAAGAAGCGTTAAAAGTTTAGCGCGTAGGGTAGAGCGCCTGCGCGAGCAAGATCTTATCGGTAAGCGTGACGATAACACCAGAAGGAAGGCTTATTACGGAAGAGATAGAACTATTAGAGGATAGTAATGCTTACCGCACTTATTGTTATTATTTCTGTTGTTTTAGTGGCAGCAGGTTTTCTCCTTTGGGAGTTAAAGAAGCTGTCCAGCCAAAAAGAAGAGTACAAGCAACTATTTGAGTTGGGTGACTCAGAGTACAAAAAAGCCCAAGAGAGGATTCAGTCCTTACAGGAAAAAGTTGGGCAAAAAGATGTGCTCATGGATAGAGCATCCCAGATGATGGAAGTTGCTAACAGGAAGATTATTGAGCTTGAAGGGGTGGTAAAAGCCCTTGACGAGAAGCTTAAGTTTCAAGAGAGCCAGTACTCTAAACTGGCTGGGCAAAAGAAATCTTCTGAGGTCCGTACGGGCAGGATTGCAGAGCAAGTAGCTCCTTTTCTAAAAGACTACCCCAAGGATCCCAACTCCGCGAGATTTATAGGAGAACCTATTGACTTTATTCACTTCGATGACGACCTAATCACCTTTGTAGAGGTAAAGTCTGGAAAATCCCAACTTAGCAAGCGACAGAGAAGGTTTAGGGATCTGATAAAAGAAGGCAAAGTGGATTTCATTTTGTACCGTATAGATGGAGCAGATAATGGAAGCGATTGATGTCAATTTTCTGCTTGTAAAAGTGGACGAAAATCTTTATGACGTGGCTATTTTTGCAGAAAATCATGTACTAAAAGCTTTTCAGGAAGTTTACGATGCTTATTTTGTAGAGAACTCTGTTTTTGATAACAAACCAGTTGCGATAGTTCCTGATTTCCCAAATGAAAGACACGCAGAAGCTTGGAAACAATACTGGATTCAAGCTTTTGCTGAACCTGAAAATGCCTGCAAAACTTGTGCTACTGTCAATCAACTTTTCGACTTGATTGAGCAAGGAAAAAAGATTGAGCAAGAAAAAAATAGCAAATAACGAATAAAAGCGCTGGCAAAGAGCAAATTTTTGCGCAGAACAAAAAAAGAGGCCCCTGCTGTCATCGAGTAGGGGCCTCTTCTTGTAAGGGATTATGCCTGTTGAAGGTATGGGAAAAACGCAAACGAGCGCGCTGCTAAAGCAGCGCGCTTTTTGTTTGTTCTCACTTGTAGGGCGCTATTCTTCGGGATTTTTGGGAGAGAACCACGTAGTGAGCTCCAGCTTTCCAAGAAGGAACAGAGCTCCAGTGGAGGCAAGCGCTACTATGAAGCCCAAGAGTGGATAACCTAAGCCGATCATCATGCCAATGGCGGCGACCAGCCAGATAGTAGCGGCCGTAGTAATACCTATGATGTTCATTCCAGTCTTGAGTATTACTCCGGCACCCAGGAAGCCGATGCCGCTAACTATTTGTGCGGCTATTCTTCCTGGATCTACGGTGGGGGCTGCCCCAGAAGTGTACTTCCAGGACATAATGGAGGCGAGGGTGAAGAGGGTTGCACCAACAGAGATGAGCATGTTGGTTCTTAACCCGGCGGGTTTTTCTGCGTGTTCTCGCTCGAGCCCTATCAAAGCCCCGCAGAACGCAGATACGGCGATTTTCTCCAGGATGTGCATCTCCTGCAGTACGCTCCATTCTGAAGCAAAAGCATCGCCTAGGATCTCTAATAAATACATTCTTCAGGTTCTTCGTCAGTTTCCTCCGAAGTCTCCTCTACTTGGGTGAAAGGGCACTCGCACCCATGGAAGGAATCGTACTCATCCGCAGTGTCAGCGATAATACCGCCACATTTTCTGCAGATGAGTTCCATTGCAAGCCCCGAAGTTCGGGGAGGGAGGTCCCTCCCCAGAACTCCTACGTTCGCTTCTGTTAGAAGGAAGTACCTTCTACCGCTGTCTGACCCTCGGGTTCCTCGGAAGCAGCTGGCTCGTCCACAGGGAGAGCCTCAGGCGCTGCTGGACGAGAAACCTCGGCCTCGGGCGCCGCTGCGGGAGCTGCCGGAGTGGAACCAGCGAGAGAGACCTGTCCTCGGACAGATGTGTCGAAGTCGTCGCTCTCACGAATCTTACGTAGGAAGTTGTGGTACACCCACTTTCCTTCGCCTACCAGACCGCGCTCCTGGGCTGCGGCCACGAGGTCACGGGAGGCTATCGGTCCCCCGCCGAGCTCGTCGAGTACCTGCTTCGCGGCATCGGTATAGTTGCTGTGAGATTTTCTACCCATTATCATACTCCTTTCATGCGAACCTTTGTTACTGGTTCATTACAACTATAAGTCAAGATCCCCTATTTGTCAACTATTATTTCCAAGGATAAGGGTAATAGACAGCATTACTGGTCGAACTGGTTCCATTTGCCCTTGTAAACCCTGTAAACGATAGCTGTGAATACTCACTACTCGTGGCTTGCTCAAGGCCACCATAAGCCTGCTTCAACAGCATCTTTTTGTGATCTTCCTTAGTACTTACCTTGACTACCCTTTTTATCTTGTCTCGCTTCTCGGGAGGAACCCAAGGCCGGTCATCTTCCAAGTAGGGGGCCCATTGTGGGTACATGGATGCCAGATGAGTACCACAACGTTGTCCCAGGGCTATAAGAGCCTGAACGACAGCGGCCTTGGTTCCCGGACGGCCGACGCCTACGTGGTTAGAGGGTATAACTTTCAAGAGTTCGATGTCGAAGTGGGTATATTTGGCGCTAAGCCGCAGTACTCCGAAGCCGTTCGTCTTGCTTGCCTTCTTGAACCCTGAACAGCAGCCGGAATCCTCCAACATCTTCATGTAGGTATCGGAGTCCTCTCGATCCGAGAAGAAGTACAAATGGATGCCGTTCTGTGTTTTGTATAAGGTGGCTTCTCCGAGCTGGTACTTCTCCTGGAGATTCTTGGCTTTCTTTGAAACGTACCTCTCAATGTGCTCCCCGTCGTAGTCGAACATAGGTACGTGAAGGAGCTCAGCCCTTCCTTCGGAGTTAATCTCCATCGAAGTTATTCCTACACACATGGTTCGCCAGTTAGCCACGGCGTAGGGGCCTGTTGAGCTTACTTCCAGGAAGAACCTGGCCAGAAGATCTTGAATGTTGTGGAAAACTAACCAACCTGAGTTCCTTACCTTACTCTTATATCCCTCTCCTTCACGACGATAGAAGACCAAGAACTCCTGCTGGAAGGTTTTGGCCCAGGCCCGCTGGTTTGGTTGTAGTTCTTCTGTCACTCTGAATACCTTCTTTTTGGTCTTCCAGTGGAGGGGCGAGTGATTACTCTTGAGATTCTTGAAAGACTCCTTCAGTACCTCTTCAGCAGGCCCCTCCGGTATTCTCAGCCCTTCTTTCTTTGAAGGTTCCTTCCGCCACCTGCCCGCGAACTTTTCGGACATCTTACGGAGGAGGCGGGGCATCTATTACTCCTCTAGCTTCCCTAGAGTTTTCAGTATTCTTTGGGCATACCGAGAACAGGTGTCTGCCACTTCGTTGGCCAGGCTGGGCGTAGAGTTTACTTCCAGCACGTAGGGAGTCTTGGTCTTGACCCTGTACATGACGTCCACAGCACCGAAATCCATCCCCAGAGAGGCGATGGCTTGTTTGGCGGCATGCCTCACCACATCCAGTTCTTCTTCTCTGCGGTCTTGCGGTCCGAGAAAAGTCCAGCCGAATGTGTGGTTCTTCTGTGGGCTGTTGGGGTTGGGTTTGCCTTGTCCCTGCCACACCTTCTCGGAGATCTTGATGGAGGCGTAGTCGCGTACTCCTCTTTCTTCTTTGGATTCAATGTCCTTGGCAAAGGTATGGACTCGATACTCCCGGGTGTTAGGGACGAACTCTAGAAAGTGGGTGGCTCCCTGCTGCACGGCTCTCCTCACGTCGGAAAGAGTCTTGCAGAACCAGAAACCCTGGCCCTTCTTGTGGTAGCTGGTTCTTCCCACCACGGGAAGATCACTTTGGCCTATCTCGGAGGCCCGTAGAAACAACCTTGGTGCGGGTATTCCTTCCTCCGCGAAGATTCTCCGTGCCTGCTTCTTGTTAGAGGAAGCTCGTACCATGTCTCTGTGATTTAGGAAACGCGAGCTGATGTTGAAGCTTTCAGTGGTTCCCAGGTTGATCACGAACTCCGGCTCTCCCCGACGTCTGATGATCTGCTTGAACCTTTTTGGAAAGCCTCCCACTACTGGTCCGTGGTGTGCTCGGGCGAGCTCTTTCCGCAGCGCCCTTCCGGAATGAACTCCTGAGTTCTTGTAAAGCACATACAACATCTTAACATACTCCTGCTTATTTATATCAAGGCTTTCCTCTGCCTTGGGAGGGTGAACTGGTTGATTAGGGGAGAGGCCGGGCTTCTGATCCCTTGCGCTTACTTTCCCTGGGACTGGCTTGGGTATGGGCTCCAACACCTTTATCACGAATCTCTTAACCGAAGTTGTTCGTCTTCTCTGTGAAAACAGAAAAGAGGTAGGTATTCCCGATAGAAGCAGCCACTCTGGATCGGCTACATCGGTCATAGCTTCAACGCTACGATGCAGTGAGTCCTCACCAGAGGTTCCACGTTCAACGGTATTTCCAACCAAACCACTTAACCCCCACCCTAAAAGGCAGTGACTCAGGACCAAGTCCTAGTATGCGTTCCAGAATGGAGTATGGATTCGAAGCTCCGGCAGAAGATCCCCCAGCTCAAGACTGAGTACAGTGATCGCCGCAAGTCAGCAAATCCTGGGATTTCTTCACGAGGGTAGAAAAACCCTAAACTCATCTTTTGCATCTGTGAGGTGCTTTGAGTGGTGGAAGGGCTTAACTCTCCGGGGCTTTGAAAATTTAATACCCCGTCGAGCCAGTTTCCTACCGTACTTCAGATGAGTCCCCCGCTAATCAAGTTTATATCAAATACAGAATTTAAGTGCCCTCATCCAACTACGCCTGTGTTATTTACAGGCGGTGCCTGTTTGGGCCGAAACAGACACGTTCCACCAGGCTTTCTAAATTTGCCCGGAGAAAACTGATGTGGGGGCGGGGATTCGAACCCCGCTTCGGTTGTTTCTCCGCACTTCACTGGGTTCTGCTGCCGGAGAGGCTGGCTTACTACACTCGCGGCCTTTTGGCCGGGATCCGTGCAGAGACGAGATTAGGTAAGGTAGAGTGCTCACAGGTCTTTGAGTGGCTGTGTCCTTGTGCAGGGACTTGCCTGGAGCGAGGGGGAGGCCTACTTCTAATCTCACAACTGGTTTTACGCCAGGTATAAACTACCCCACTACGTTGCCGAGGTTTTCCGGTACAATAGCCTGTCACCGCAGCGCCTTGATTGTACCAACCCCTTTCGGAAACATTTCAGCTTTACGTTGCCACGAGGTTCAAGTGTTCTTCGCCGCAGGCAGTCCCCTTGGTCGCAACTGCTTGAAGACGTGACGGGCGTGCCCTCATTTCCTGGTTGTATACCAGTACTATTGGGCCAACGGTCTCGGTGGTAAGACTTGGCATCCTTAGGCCGGAGCAAGGAGAAGTCGGAACCTCTTTGTTAGGACGGCTTTTTCTTGAGTTCTACTCCTGGGTTTTCCGTCTTTCCAGAGTGACTTTCCAGCCCTGTTGTACCTATAGGAGAGAGGTCTATGTTCGAGGGAGACCTTGCCGAAATGTTTCAGTCTGCTCCCATCACGACAGGGACACAGACGAGAAAAGCCCGCGGGGGTCTCCCCCTGCGGGCTTTTTTGGTGGCGCGGTTTGATCGGGGACCGACCCCTCACTACTTGTCACCACCACAACCAGAGAAGACCCTCTTCTCTGGTTTTATGCACAGAAGCTCTTGCCGCACCCACAACAGGACGAGGCATTCGGGTTTTGGACCTCGAATCCTGTCTGCTCGATGCTGTCGTGGAACTCCAGGGAGCAGCCCTTTAGGAACTCGGCGGACTTGGGGTCCACCAAGACGGCGAGACCGTTGGGGTACTCTTGTACCTCATCGGTCTCCTTAGCATTGTCCCAGCCCAGCTTGTATTGTAGGCCGGAGCAACCACCCCCAATGACGGCTATGCGTAGCCCGTCTTTAGGTTCGCTCTCTTTATCAAGCAGCTCCTTGGCTTGAGCCTGCGCTTTTTCTGTCAGACTGATTACTTCCACTGTTTTCCTCCAAGAAGGATGCAGCCATCTCGAGGAGAGCCTCCTTAGTGTTGAGCTCTGGGTTTTCCTCGACGGCTTCGAAAAGATGCTTTATAACCTGACCCACCAGGGGTCCGGCTGGAACGTCGAACTGCGTCATGATGTCCTTACCGCTCACTTTTAGGTCCCGGAGGCTGTGCGCGGAGGACTCATGGTACACCTTCCTTATCCGGTCCTGGAAGTCTCTCTGCTTCTGAGTGATGGGTAGGTGTGCTTTCAGTTCGTTGCCCATTCTGTCAGCTTGGCGTAGAAGGAACTGGGGATGGCTATCCAGGTCCTCCAGGTCTGCCTTCGTCAGATCCAGCTTCCGGATAAACCTTCGTACTGCCTTGTCTGTCCAGTCCCTATCGTACTTATACTGATGGTGCCTGACCAGAGAGATGACCTCTTCCGTGAACTTCTTCGGAAAACGTAGCCTCTTCATGAAGCTGAAGGCCAGCTTCGTAGAGACGATCTCGTGGTTATGGAACGATACGTCGTCGGGGCCGTCCCCATTAGGTCGAACCTCTCGGGTAGGGGCTTTGCCCAGGTCGTGGAACAGGGCCCCAAGCCGAACATCCATCCTGTCCGTGATTGAGCAGGCTGCATCTGCTGCGTAGATCAGATGCTCAAACACTGGATACGAGTGGTACTTGGGATTCTGACGGCAGCCGATGCAATCGGCCAGCTCTGGAAATACGATGTGAAGCAGTTCGGTCCTGGCCATGGTCTTCAGAGCCCTGGAAGGCTTGTCTGTTGCCATGATCTTGAGGAACTCGTCCCGGACCCTCTCTGCAGCTACTGACTTGATCAGATCCGCGTTCTTCTTGATTGCCCCGAAGGTGTTGCCCTCCAGGCGGTAACCTGTCCGGGCTACCAGGACCATCGCCCGCATCATGCGGAGCGGATCTTCTTTGATCCTGTCCTCTGGATTACCGACCGCTACGATGAGCCTTCTCTTGATGTGCTCCAGGCCGCCGTGGAAGTCGATAACCGCCTTGCGGTCGAACTTTCCTTTTTCGTTCAAAGCATCAATGCTCAAGTACATAGCATTGATGGTGAAGTCTCTCCTCTTGGCATCCTCTTCTATGGGGATGTCGGGGTCAGGATGCACCGCGAAATCTCGGTGCCCCTGACCTGTGCTGATTTCCGTCCGGGGAAAAGCAATCTCTATTTGAGTTCTCATCCTCTTGGGACGGAAGAGGTACACTCCGAACGACTTGCCTACCATCTGCAAGTCGCCTCTTTCCCGCATGAATGCTTCGAAATCTGCGGGAGCAACTCCCCGAACCATTACGTCCAGGTCGTTTGGCTCTCTTTTACGGACGAGGTCCCTTACGGTACCTCCGACCAAGAAAACCTCTGCTCCCAGCTCCTCTCGAAGCTCCCGCAGGGCTTTCAGTTTCTTCATTTCTTCCTCCTAACGGTTCCCCTCTGGAATACCGCCGGTGCGCTAATCTGTGGCTTCCCTGTACATCTTGGTGTCTTGGAAGTAGTTGATGGTGTCCTGCTTGATCTGCCTGGCCCTCTCTCGGGTGAGGCCCATCTCCTTCCCTGCCTGTTCGAGGGTCTTGCCCTCCAGCAGTTTGGTGATGACCTCCCTTGCAGAAGGGTTGAGATTGTTCAGGAACTTATCCAGATACTCACGCTCCCCAGCGACTTCTTCAGGGGAGACCTCAAACTCTTCGTTGTCGGATCCGTGGCTGTCGATGTCGTATTCCACCTTGTATACGGTTGCCACCATTTCCTCGTAGGTGCGGTCGCAGTTGTTGGCCAACTTGCGAAGTTTCTTTTTCACTTTGGCCAACTTGTCCTTCACCTCTTTGGGGATGGCTTCTTCGAACTCAGGATCCGAGTAGTTGTTGATGGCCCGCTCTGCGTCCCCTGTGTACTGTTGCGAGCGGACGATTTTTCTCACCTGCTCCAGAAGGTTCATGGCTCTGGCCAGGTAGTTGGGAATCGAATACTGGGTACTGTTCTCCAGGAAGTATTCGAACATGTAGCTCTTGATGCGGACCACTGCCAGGTTGTGAAAGGCTCTGGGGTTTCCCTTGGCCTTGTCGATATCGAATCTCTCGATGGCATCGAGGAGGCCCATGATACCTTCCACCACCAGATCCTCGTAGTCCACGGTGGGCCGAGAGTATCTCCCAGCCAAGAAAAGGATCTCACGAAAGTAGGACTTTAGAATGTCCTCTACGTCAAAATCCTTTGGATCTATAATCTGGCGGATGATGGGTCCCTTGAGCTTTTCTTTCAGGTAGGCCAGTTCGTCTCTGCTTCTACTCATTTTTGGCTGCTCCTATGACCCTGCCGCCTCTCCCGGAAACCGGGGCCTTTTGAATGTATCCTTCGCTGAATAGATACCTTCTACCCTCATCAGTGATAAGACGTCCCCTCTTGGTTCTGGCAATCAGTCCTTCTTGCACCAAATAGGGTTCTACTTCCTGTTCAACGGTGCTTTTATCTTCGTTGACTACGGTCGCCAATGTATCCAGGCCAACCGCATCCTCCAGCTTGTGTAGCTGCTTCAGGATCTTTACGTCTGTTGTGGTTAGACCCCGATCATCTACCTTGAGAAAATCTTTGAACACTTTTTCCGTTAGCTGCTGGGTGATAACCCCACGAGCTTCGGGCCGATCTTTTGCTGCTACCACGGCTGCTGCTGATAGCCTTTCCAGAAAGCGAACTATCAATCTTGCCACGCCGCGGGAGCGTTTAGCCACGGCGTCTGCTACTCCGTCTCCCAGCTGAAGCCCTTCGTTCCGCGCATGAAGACGTACGATGTTTACGGCTTCTTCATGGGTATACGTCTCAAACTGGGCTTGGATCTTGAAGCGATCTCTAAAGGGCTTCGAGAGTTTTCCTGGAAGAGTTGTGGCTCCAATCAGGCAAAACCTGGGGACCCATTCAAATTCATCTCTCCCATCTACTCTGACTGGTAGTTTCCAGTCGTGCATGGCGATGCCAAGATTTTCCTGGGCAGCCAGACTGAGTTGGTGACATTCGTCTATGAAGACTACTTGAGGTTGGATACGCCCTACAATGTTGCCTTCTTCGTCATAACCGTCGTCAGGCATGTCCAGAAAGAACTTGCGGAGAAGTTCGGTCTTCCTGGCGGTGTTAGGGGTTAGCGCCAAGGGTTTAGTGCCGAACTCTCGGGCGATGGCTTCAGCTAGGGTGGTCTTTCCACATCCAGCGGGGCCCTTTAGTAGGGTGTGTGGAAGAGCTCTGTTCTTGGTCTTCGCTGCTAAAGTTTCTATCTTTAGAAGCGTTTTCAGATCTTCGTTGCCAATAAAGTTGTCTAACGTGACCATTCTAAATAATACCTCTCACAACTAATAATACGTCTTTTCCTCTTCTATGTCAATAGGTTAGTGCATCATTCTTGATACTTGTGCTCCCCAGGGGCCTCGCGACCGTGCTTCCTCGTCGGGATCAAGGCAGCCACTACATACAAGGGAGCCACAGTCAGGGCAAGGGCCACGAGGCCCATGCCCGTGGCTGCCCCTCTGATTGTCCTTATTGGTTCCAGGTGCAGAGCTGACTTTTGTTGTGTCTGCCGGGACGCTTTTTTCCTCGCCCGCCCCGGCTTCAGACTTTTTTTGGCTCGCGTCCACCTCTTCAAGGTATTCCTGAATGCTTCTACCCTTCAGGGCGTCGGAAAGCTTTACGAAAGCCTCGGACTGCTGGAGGTGAATCTTAGCTCCGATTTCGTCTCCGGCAACCCTTACCTCTCCCACCATAGACTTGTAATACGAGGGGCTTCTGTTCCAGTGGTCATATGCACCTCCCGAGTAGGGGCCATACCCGTAGTATTCTTCGTCCTCTTCTTGCCAGTTCTCGATGAGCTTCTTTTGGGTCTTCGACAGGCCATTGTAGAAGTCCGCTACCTTCTTCCAGGCGGAGTCTTGTCGGTGCTTATTCACGGCGTAGTAAGTGATTCTACTAGCTCTGGTTCCCGCCGAGATCTCCTGGATCTTGACTATGTTCCACACCTGGTTGCTTACGCCCCCGGTGCAATGCTTATCCAAGTATCCGAAGCCATCCCGATACCTTCCCAACAGCTGGTACTCCGGAAAAGCGGCCGAGGGCGGAAAGGCATTGGCAACCACGAAACTTTTCCTGGTGAACGGCTCGCATGCACGTTCCAGATCCACTTCGATACGTTTGGGTCCCACAGTGCTAGCAGACATCTTTTCCTCACCCACCTCACTGTCTTGTTCATCGGTTAAGTCGTAGAGGATCTCCCGTAGGGTTTGGAAGGCCTCGTTCTGCTCTTCTTCTTCAGGACTGTAGTCCGCGTAGTCTGGTTGGACTGCCCCTTCCAAGGACATAGAGATGCTCAGGATGTAATAGTTTTCCAGGGCGAGAAGCGCCTTGGCGCCGTTGAGCTGAGAATAGCCAATGACTATCCTCTTCTCTCCTTTACTGTTAGTGTACGCTCTTTCTACGAAACCGTGGAAAGAGGCGTCAGACTCAGCCAATCGGGTTCGGTCAACAAGCTCGACTTCGAGCTCGAATGCTTGTTCCATTTCGGAGCTATCCTCACTAAGACAGCAAGATTATGGTCGCCGGAAGCGAACTCCTCTACTCTGTTAAATCCCAGCTTCTCCATGGTTTTCATACTCGGGCTGTTGGAAGTTCGCACAGTAGCGTAGATAACCGGTGTGTCACAGATGTCTAAAGCTCTACGCCCGATGAACTGCCCTACGCCCTTGCCTCTCCAGCTAGGATGCACCACCATGTGCTTCAGCTCGGACATCTGGTAGCTCGTCTTTTCTACCCCTGCAACCCCGATGACGAACCTTCCGTGGGTTTCTACCACGTACTTCGTTTTACTGCTGAGGATACCCTGGGTGGTTCTTTGGGTGGAAAGAGAGTTGTAACTATTGATGAGCTTAGCTATCTGACTGGCCACCTCTTGGTGGGAAATAGGGAAATAGAACATATACTACTCCAGAGCTTTGAGAATCTCTTCTGCCTGCTCTTCGGAGATGTTACCAAGGCGAAGCTTTCTGGTGATCTTGGCGATTAGTTCAGGCCTGGCCCCTTCAGAGCCGGCCGCAGCAGCCGCCGCCTCGTCTGCGGCTGCAGGGTTTTCCTTCTTCTTCTTTCTCTGGACCCCACCCTTGGCGAAATCCTTGATGGCGGCGACATAGGCCGAAAGCATCTTCTCATCCAGGCCCGGGGCAGAGATCACGTTGGTCACGAGGGGCTGCCCCTCTTCCATGACTACGTTTACAGCCCCCATGTCCAACCCGGACTTGTAGATAGCCGATATGGCGGTGCTGATGGCTTGCGCGGGCACATGATGGGCTGCAATTTCGCGCCACTCCCAGCCATGCTGGACGCTCTTCAGCATGTGGCTGGGTCCCCTGAGGAGATCCTCTGCCAGCATGCTGACTACGATCCGGATCTCCCCCTCTGTGGCTTGGGTGGCCTCCTGATTCTGCTTCTTGAGCTCCGCCAGAAGATTGGAAGCGGAAGCGGCTACGGGGTCCTTGGAAAGAGCCTTGACTTCGATACCCAGAGCCTCCTCGCGGAAGATCTGGATTCGGTACTCCGTTCCCTGAAGAAGGCTTCGGAAATAGTGAAGGTTCCCGCCGCCCTCCTTTGTGGCTCCCTCCAGGACGACCTTCTCCAGGTCCTCCTTTGTCCAACAGAAAACCGGCCGGCCCTTGTGGAACTGATTCATTCCCAGGCAGGGCAGAATCAGTTCTCCCTCGTCTACTGCCTTCCTCAGCATTGAGATGCCTGCGCTTGGGTGTCTTCCGGCTACGTTGATGAAGGCGGGTACCCGGATGCCCTTCGCCTGGAGCTTTGTCAGGAGCGCCAGCTTGTTCCGGGCCTGGCTGATGTGACTGGGATGGTTGAGAACCCGGATCTCTCCTTGGGCGATCTTGGAGCGCAGGTCCTCGGGATTGTACTTCTGGCGCGACTCGGCCCTGCACCCCCAGCCCACCAGGATGTCCAGCTTGTCGAAGTCGGGGGTCTTTTTGCCGTGATGGAAATCCAAAGCCTCGGCCAGCTTCGGCCCGGTAACATCCGAGCCCGAAGAGTACCAAACGTAACCGCTCATTTCGATCTCCTTATCTCGCCTCTACTTCTTCGAGGGCAGTTCTCAGTTGCTTACTTGCTCGCGGGAGGATCTTCTTGTCCTCCTGCCAGTTCTTCCTCACATCCAAACTTACTCCCTCTACGATGTGAGAGGGATCTTCCTTGGCCAGAGAGATGAGAGCTGTTATCTCTGGCTTATAGTCATCGAACCTGTCCAGGCTGCGTACCCAGCGCTCCCATACGTCTATTTTATCTTCCGTCACTTCCTCGGGACGAGCGCGGTTGATCATAGCCCGGATCTCCCGGAATCCCTTGATGCCGAAGGTCTTAAGCATTCCAGGCTTGGAAATAGGATTAGATGCCCACTCCAGATCGAACTTTTTGTCCGCGATCCTTCCATAGGCCGTTTCTGCAATGCATTTGGCGGTTCCGATAGCGATCTTGGCCAAGGTAGGATGAACCAACCACAACCCACTGAGTACCCTGTACTCGAACCGGTCTCTCTCGGGGTAGTCTGCTCGGATGTCCCCGGCCTTCCCGTAGTTGTACTTGCACCCGTTGCGTCTGTGCCATGGTTCAGGGGTGTCGAAGCGAGCCATAGGTAGGGCTAAGAGCCCATCCAAAGCCCCGGCTATCTGAGTGTAAATAGGGAGCGCCCTGTTGGCGGGGATTTGAGAGGGTCTTCCCAGATGAATGTGTCCTCCGAACCAGTACACTCGGTTGGGGTCCACGAAAGTAGCTCCTCCTTTCCAGAGAAACTGGTCTACTCGTGGTGGTGGGTTCTGGAGAATACTTTGCATGTTTGCCACCACTTCAAGGTGTGAACGGCTGGGATCAGGGCGTACTTCAACGCTGGGACCATCGCTACCGAACTTGCCGGCGGCGCTGAGCACTTGGTTGCCTCTAACTAAAAACCCTTGCTTACCGATGAGCCCGAACTCGGGGTCCGCTCCCACAGTAATGCTGGAGATGCCTTCTGTGACCCATGGGCCTTTCGGGTCCTTCTTTCGAGAGACTCTCTGTTGCACACTACGAGTCACGAAGCCTACGTAATAGGTCTCTTCTTCCCGTACTTTCCCACTTTTGATCATCCTGGTTAAACGACTGACGTCTTCCCTGTAAGCCTGCTTAACCTGGAGGGAAAGCTCGTACAGACCTTTGCCTATGACTACCCGGTCGTTTGAAAAACGGAAGTTCTCACGTGCTCTCCGCGGGAATCTGATAACGTGGTTCTCTCCCGCTTCACCCATCCTGTCGGAATAGATGAGCCTAAGCTGAACCTTTCTCGACATAACTTTCCTTTTGAACTACTGGTGGGTGTCTGATTCCCGCCGATTTTCGCCCCTCTTGAGGGTCCTGATAGTGTCTCTGATGAGTTTCCTGCCAGCACGATCGTCGAAGAGAGACCTGGCAGTTTCCTTCAGTTGCCTCTTTCTCTCCGCGTCGATGTTGAACATGTCCACTACAATGTCGAAGTTAGACATGTTGACCTTGTAATCACCCAGGCGTAGGGCGGAGAGCAGGTAGTGGATGTGACGGAGCTCCCAGATCTTCCTCTCGGCTCGCCTTTGCTTCTCGTTCTGCCTTTCCAGCCTCTCGGTCTGCGACTTGGCCTTTCTACGGATCTCCTCTACGTCCTTCTTGGCCTCCAGCCGAGCTGCCCCGTAGCCCATGCTGAAATGCAGACCGGCAATGAGGTTGGCTATTTCTACAACAGGCTTCCTGTTGATTTCCGCCACAGTCATGCCAAGAACTCCCGCCAAACTACTCGCGTCTTGGTAGTCAATGGAGACACCCAGGGCTTTGGCCCTCTCCATGGCTTTGGCTTCTTGTCCCGGAATCTCCATTTCTACCGTGGTGACGACGTCATCGTCCTTCTTCTCCTGAGCTCTCGTGGGGATAGCTCGAGCGGCGTCGCCCGCTTCCTTCTTGGTGGTCTTGACCACCGAGCCCTTGTTTGGGTAGTTATAGCCGGCGACTCCTGTTCCCCTTGACTGAGACCCAAAGCCTGAGCTATAGTAGGTAGTGCTCTTGACAGGGCCTTCCCACCCCTCGAGGACCTTGGAGTTGTACTCGGTCATCTTTCCGGCTTCCGAGATGTCGTCCAGATCCTTCCAGGCCGGGCTGGCGAAGTTTGGCCACGCCTTGGTTGTGTCGAAGATCCTGTAGTCCCTTTCTGGGAGGATGCGGTCGCAGGTTCTAAGTTCTGGCAGAGATGAGTCGAGCATCATCCGGATAAAGTTGTACTTTTCCAGGGCCGCCTCGAAGATTTTCTTTTCCGATACGATAAACACCATGTTTAGTGGTGCCACCATGAAGTACTCCATGGGACGCTCTTTTCGGAAGGTGACTACTTGTTCTGGGAACCTGGAGTTCACCATGATTACGGCGTAGGAGCCTTCCAACCTCTGACCTACGTATTTCAGCATGTCGGCCGTGACCGGCTTCGAGCCGCCGTCAGTCATGTGGTACATAAAGTGGAAGATAGACTCACTGTCCACGCTTCCCTGTCGCTCCAGCACCTCCGGTAGCTTCTTGAAGATGACCTCGTGGTTGCTTAGGGTTCCGTTGTGGATTCCCAGGAGAGCATGGTGCTCATCCAGTTGAACTGCGAACGGGTGGTTGTCCTTGTTGTCTTTCCCTCTGGAGCCTACCGTAGCAGCTCGGCAGTGGCCTACGACGGCAGTGGTATCGACGGGATGTTCGTCCCATGTTCCCATGATTTCGGAGTAGATGATGGGATCTCTCAGGTCCTCGGTTCTGGATAACGGCACCCACTCGGTGACCTTTTGACCCTTCTTGGTCATCAACCAGTCACCGTCTTTGTGTACCTGATACATACCGGTGGCGTCTTTACCCCGATGTTCTGTTTTCAGCATGCTGTCGGAGAACAGGATCCGCAGGGCCTTGTTCCGCGTTGCCCGATCTACCTTGCTTTCATACTGAACTACGCCGACGATTCCGCACATTCTCTGTTCTCCTACCCCGCAAAGTGGGTCCAGGCGTTAAACTCCCGAACCCTTTTGTAGTTTTCCCACTTCACTGGAAGGGCAAAGTCCTCCAGGTGGTCTGTAATCTCTCCCGCGTTCACATCGAAGAATAGACCCGTTCCGTCCGCCGGGACAGATTGCTTGGACTTCGGATTCATTCCCACTTTCCGCATGGCTCCGTAGAAGAAGCTGGATTCCGATGTGGTGATGACCATGTCGTAGTGCGGGACTCTAAAGAGGGAGAGCTGCCTGCCGTATCGGAACATGAGCATCTGTCCGGGGTTACGCATGTCCACAGCGGCACCTGTGAAGGCCCCGTCCAAGACCTTAGTGGTCTTTTGTAGGGCGCGCTTCGGCGAGACTCCTCTCTCCAGGTGCATTCTCAGTAGCTTGAAGATGACCTCGGAATCCACATCAGAATCCGCCTCGAAGTCCTTCTTGTGCTTCTTGAATAGACTGATGTCGTTGTAGAGAGTTCCGTTGTGGATTCCCAGCACTGGTTCTGCGATGATAGGGTGATTGTTCAGATCGCTTTCGTTGTTTCCTACGGAGGCTTGCCGGGAATGTAGGAGAACGAAGTTGGTTCTCGGTCCGATCTTCTCCAGCATGTCCTGGAATCGAGGACGAACTACGAAACGAGTAGGCCTCAACGGCTTCTTGTATACTAAGCATTCATCCTCGTTGATTACTGAGATGCCAGAGGCGTCCTCTCCTCGCACCCGGAGCTCTAACATAAGCTCCTGGGTCAGCGCCCGGAGCTTTTCGTAGGGAACACGCTTTCTCAAGTCACGCCCCACAGCAATCGTAGCTATTCCACACATCCCGGCTTTCCGAGCCTCCTATGTGGTAATGAGCGCGCCGATGGCATCGCTCCACCTGTAGTGTCCAGAGCCAATCAGCTCATTGACGGTTTGGGCCACATCGTTGGGATCCTGCCCGAGGTTCGCGGCCACTTCTTCGATCCAGGATTCCACGTCTTCGCACTCCACGATACCAGCCAAGTCGATGATTTCCAGGACCTCCTCTTCGTTGTCTCCACGCCCCGGCGGCTCTTCCCTGGCGTAATCGCCGTAGAGATCTCTCTCGATGTCCTCCCAGCTCTGTCCCTCGACAAGCCGGACAGAGCATGGGCGCTCCGCCAGCTCCATCAGGATGTTGAACGACGGTCCCAGGTTCGTAAGCTCAGGCTTGAGTAGCTGGACCATCTCTCGTGCCGTTTCCCTTAAGAAGGGAATAAAGGGCCCGATGCCCGAAGTGTCGGCAAAGCGGCCGCCGCCCCACTCTCGATGCTCACCATCGATAATATGCGGGGCGGTCTGCTTGACTCTTTCCGTGAACTCCTGATCTCCCACTTCCATGATACCGTACTGGGAAAGGCGAACCGCCTTCATAACCAGTGCATAGCAGAGCATGGCCCAGGAAGCGGCTACTGCCGGAGATAGGCAGCCGTCCGCTATTCGGTTTTCGATGTGAAAGGTTTCTACGTCTCCCTTCCCATCGAACTCGCAGAAGTGGTAGGCCACGGAGGCATATTTGCCATTCTGAGGCGCCCCGCCCATGCAGATGATGTTCTGAGCCAGCTCTCGCTGCACTCGGCTCATCTTGCTTCGCACCGCGCTGAAGCGGAAGATTGACTGGCGGAATCTGGCCCATCGAGTCAGGCTCTCCATGCTGGCGCCAGCGCTCATGATCCAGAACATGGCTAGTTCGTAGCGGCGGTGGAGCTGATGAAGATTGGCCAGCACGATCTCAGGCAGGGGCTCTTCGAGATCCGAGATCTTCTCCGGACCCTGGAAGTAGCCAGCCAGGACGTGGTAGTGCTGACCGCACCGCTCATTTACGAAGCCACCGTTCTCCACGATGGGATCGATGATGTTCTTGCACATGTTGTAGAAGCTGTTCCAGTGGATTCGCCGGCCGACTGTTGGGACCTCGATACCACCGTTGTACATCAGGGAGTTGTCTTTCTTGACCTCCAAGACTCCGGAAGCACCCACCTGTCCCAGAGTCCCAGTCGGCGTGAGAAGATCCCTCATCTCTCTCCTTACGCTTTCCGGATCCCTGCGAATGTCGGCCTTCTCCACCGTCCTTCCTCGGCGCTGGAAGCTCGGGCAGACCGTGCAGTAGGGTGTGTGCATGGAGCAGCTGAGCCCTCGGCAGTTGAGCATCCATGCCGGGCACGTCTTGCACGCCTCAGAGTCAGTTTCGTCCTTGGCGGGGCACTGGAAATCCTCGCCCAAGAACTTTCCTGTGGAGCGGGTGAGACAGAACGCCGGATGCCGTGTTGTCAGGCAGGTTTCCAGATTTACGCAATCCTCTACACAGGGCTTGTCCGCGTGAACGCACGCCTCCGAATCCTTCTCTTGGAGAGGAGCCGTGGGTTCGGGCAGGTTGATCTCGAACTCAGTCCCGATCTTGAGGATCTTGGGAAGATGCTCCAGGAGATAGCTGCACTGTTCGCGAGTTAGCGGGGGACGGCTGGTCTTCTGCTGAAACCTCAGCGCGCCGCGATTCCGTTTCTTCACGTCGATCCCTTCCAGTTATGGAGTAGATTAGGCAGGGGCGCTTTCCCCGCCTCCACTTCTCTGAAAAACTCTTCCACTGCTTGTTCGTGCTTTCCGTAGGTCGGCAGCTCTTGAAGTTCCCTACGGATTTTCTCCAGATGGCTTTTCGCCACCTTGACGTCTCTGTCCTGAAGAACATTCTTTATTTTGTTGGGTTCCGGAATGGGCATAACCTCTTGAAGCTCACTCTCGCTCAACCTATGTAGGTTTACGAAGTTGCTACTGGTTACTTTTATACGGCTAACTACGTTCTCGGTCAACAGGAGACATAGTCCCAGGAGGCCTCGAGCCATGGCTGGACTTCTCAAGTAGAAAGCACCGGGAGTTCTATACTCCAGAGTGATGTTCGAAGGGCGGTAGTCTCCGGGTCTGCCATAGTGGGAGTGCCCCAATCTTCGAAAGTGGTTTTCCTCAAGAGGAACCAGGGGGACGGATACGTACCAGTCAAGGCACTTGACCAGATGGTTCATAGCTGCCCGGCTGAAATCCTTTCGGGTGTTCAGAATCTCAGGCGGGATACCCAGATGAACGTGGAAACCAGCGGGCAGACCTCGAAAGTAGGAGTGTGCCAAGTACTCGAAGCTTTCTCCTCCTTCCGGAAAGCCTTTGGCCCAAGAACTTCTCTTCATCTGGTGGGGAATCTGGGGTATCAACCTGGATAGATTTTCTACCACTTGGTCCTCGTGTTTAGCATACATGGGACGAAGCTCTCCCAGGCTACCGTCGGCTCCGATCTGCCCGGCGAACGGGAGGTAAGTAGTGGCAGAAATGAGAGTATTTCTCCAGATAATGAAAAACTCCGGGTCACAACCCAGAGTCACTTCCATAATCTTGAACTCTACATCTTGTCCGCGGATCTTCGAGAAGTTGGAGTGCGACACCAGCGCGTACTCTTGGTTGGGATCCAGATTTTTCCTCACTTCCAGGATCAGTTCTTCTCTACCTCTGAGTTGGAGGAACTGCCCCAGGAGGATTCCCATCTCTTCCCGCAGACCCCGAGGAAGATGAATGCCACGTTCATTCGCTCGAGGGTCGGGTTGGATGTCAAACTCCATCTCTTCTCCTATCTATCGATTACTGGCATACCCATCTCCCTATATACTCTGTTGAGCCTAGATTCCGCCTGGTTTACAAACATAAAGATTTTCTCGTCTATGTAGTCATAGACTATGGCGTCTGTTTTTCCCTCAAAAGGCCTTTGGACTCGACCTACGGTCTGGACTACCAGACCCTTCCACTTCACTGGGGTGGCCATAAAAAGCCTATTCAGGGGCCGGTAGTTGAATCCTTCGGCCAATAGATCGTAGGTGGCTACCAGGACTTGGATTGCCCCGTCCTTGAAGTCGTTTACAATCCTCTCCCGGACCCTTTTGGGGATAGCCTTTTTCTTTTTGCGCTTGTCCTTTTTGCCAGTCTCTTCGTCATACTCCACGTCTACGGAGGAAACTACGAACTCGCATCGAAGCCCATGCTCTCTCAGCATCTCGGTGAGTACTTCGCAGTGCTTGGTTCTTTCCACCAGAACCACAGCGGTGTTTCCCGTGTCCCTGCACTCCCGAACTACGTCACTAACGATGAGTTCGTTACGCGCCCTGTCTACTACCATGGCTTCCATGAACTTGTGGTAGTCCATAGTGTCGGAATCAACTGGGGACCACCCAGTGTGGATTCTCTTAATTGTGGGGATCATTAAGTGTTCGTCTTCGAAGAGAGCCGCGTGCTCTATCTCCGCAGCTTTAGGACCTATGGCATTGAACATAACCGCTTCGAGCTTGTCTCTGCGATAGGCTGTCGCTGTAAGTCCGTAGACAAACCGGGCTCGGAATCTATCAATAACCTGAAGGAAGGTAGTGCTCGGTACGTGGTGGGCTTCGTCTACTATGACCACCCCGAACTCATCTTCCAGTTCAGTTAAGTCTCTCTTGCGAAGAGTGGGAATCATCCCCACCGTCAACTGCTCTCCCACCTGCCACTTCTTGCCGTGTAGAATACCGATCTTATCCTCAGGTATCTCCAGCAGTTCCACAGCAGTCTCTACTGCTTGATCTTTGAGTTCTTTTCGGTGGGTGAGCCATAGGGCTTTCAGGCCCAGCCTGCGGCAGGCTTCCAAGCCCATCACAGTCTTACCACTACCTGCCGGGGCTACCAGGAACCCATTCTCGTTGTCCAGCAGCTCCCTGACAGCCGGTTCTTGGTCTTCGTAGCGAAGAACTATGTTTCCCTCCGGCCATGCCTTTTCCGCCTCCGGGCTGATCCTTTCGTCCTCTACCTCCCACTCACGCCCGAGGTCCTCCAGGATGTGCGAGAACAGACCTCTGGGAATGACCAGGCTTTCCCCGTCTTCCTGGTATTGCTTGATGTACTTGGGGATGTTTCCGGTCCAGCGGCCGAAAGTCTGGGCGTCCAGCCACTCTGGGTTCAGAGTTGTTAGGAGGTCTTTCAGGTAGCCCTTTAGCTCAGCGTCTGCCCCCTCAACCCGTAACTTGTTCCTCACTATAAGTCTTGGTGCCATACTGTTTGTTTCTGTTATACCAGCCTCCGCCTGCCACTAATAGCCAGGCAGAATGAGCTTTCTCCTTTCCTTGCTTCTTCTTCCGGGACTTCCGCCTTTTCTTTCCTTTACCCATGGTTTCGTTACTTGTCCCCATCTCCTCTCGAAAACATCTCGCGAAGTTACGAGTAGTCTGCGGGCAGCTGTTGGCTAAGCTGCAGTGGGGACCACAAAAGTTACGAAGAAAGTACCCTATCCTGGTCTCGGCGTCGAACTTGGTCTGACCAGCCAACATGGTTTCCCGTATAGTTCTTTCCTTGTCCCCCACTTCGGGACCTCTATCCTTCCACAGGTGGGCCATCTCGGAAGCGGGTATGTTTTCCTCGTCGGGATCCAAGCCGCAAACACTACACGTCTCTTGGTCCCCGTACAGGAAGATGGAATCCACGCTGGCGCAGTGAGGGCAAGACACCACAGAGGCGGTAATCTCTGTGCCCTCATCCTCTTCGTCCTGAGGCATGAATAGGATGCCGCAATCGTGGCAGATCAGGTAGAACTCTCCGTAGTCCGGGCTCTGTTCGACCTTGCTGGACTCACAGCTGCGACATTTCCAGGATGTCGGGTGAGCTTGCGGCGCCATCCTTGTTAAATCTCCCGGTTATCTCCCCAATGGGTGTTCCGTTTCCATCTTTCCAGAAAGCCCAACCCGAGCGTCTGTTTCCTGAGACCAGCTCAGCCGCTGAGGATAGGGTTTTGGCAATCTCCCCTGTGCTGCAGAGGTATCCCTCCTCTAAAACTTCCAGGGTGTAGTGCGTGCCCTTGCTTTCTCCTTGAAGGACCATACCTATGGGTAGATTGTCCTTGTTGTATTCGGCCCTTTTACCTTCGAGCTTCTGAGACATTTCCTCAACTTGCCTCTCCAGCTCGGCTAACTTTCTTTCCAAGGTGCCTTCTGGGACGGGAACGATGGTGGCTGTAACCTTGGTTACCCCCGCACCCCTCGACGCGAGATCCTTTTCTACTCGGTCTCGTTTCTTGTAAGCTTCTTGGAGTTCCTCGACAGTGTTGAATACTTGGTTGGGAAAATCAGGGTTTGTGAACGGCATAATAACTTCTTCCTTTTATAATGACAGACGGTGTACGCCTTTCTAAAAAATCAGGAGAATATTACTTCTCTACTCTGCTTTCCGGAAGCCTTGGTATTGGTTTTCTAACGTGGGCTTCTGCTGTTCGGGGTCGAGTGCCCAAAGAAAACTTACCCACTACTACCCTTGTGGACTTGTGGATGGTACCTTTTCTGTCTTTCCAGTTCTGGGTCTCGATTTCGCCGGTTACGGTTATTTGCTGCCCCTTGTCAGCATAAGCGTGTAGAGAACGCGCGGCCTCTCTCCAGGCCACACAATCTATGTAGTCTGCTTCGTCTCTGTGGGGAGGGTTGAGAGCAACTTTGAAGTTGCAAACAGGGTCCCCCCCTTGAGTCTCCTTCAGGTCAGGCCTTTTGACCAGGTAGCCCCCTATAACACAACTGTTAACATAATGAGACATAATAATAGGTCTTTATACATAATCACCACCCCAAAGGTATCCCGTATCCGCGGTGGCTTGTTTGTTCCTTTCTGCTTGAATTTTCTTCTCGGATAGATCCTGGAAGATCTTTTCCCAGAGGCAAACCCGCACTTCTTGAAGCATGAACTTCCGAGCCCACGCCTTGAGCCTCTCTCGAGGCATGTACCACCCGTACATGGGGTACTTCTTGTTGCAGGCCTCGTCCAGCCAGTCAGGAATGTACTCCTTGATTTCTTCCGTACCCAGCCAGATTTGCCCAGTAGCGGTGGCCACTGGCTCGAAATTGAAGTTGTTCTCCAAGTAGGAGAGAATGTCCTTTTCGCTCATTTCGGCGATGGTTGTTACTTCTGTGACAAGCTCCTCGTCGTCCTTGAGTGTCTGTAGCTCTTGGGCGGTCATAGCCTCCAGCAGGATTCGGAAAATGCCGGATTCGGCACACTTTGAAGACACGGCCAGATGGTTGATGATGCCAAATTTGGCTGCGAACGAGTTGTAGGGAACCATGTTCTCTCCTCGGCATAACAGGAGGGGAGGGTCAGCTCCGCAGAGCCTCCCCTCCCCTCCTAAGCTAATCATAAGCCAGCGGCTACGCTACCGCAAGCTTCTTCTCAGGTTCCGGAATCTCCAGCCCCTGACGAACCAGGAAGCCCACGAGGTCCCGAGGCTCAGCCTCCAGATGCTCGAGCAGATCGAGCGGGTGAAGGTTGGCGCGAGTGGCGAAATAGGTCTTGTGGAAGCGACGGACAATCGAGTTGATGATGTTCGACCGTCCCTCTTCCACGTGGCGCTGATAGTGGGCCTTCAGTTCCTTGTCGTTGCGTACTCCCAGTTTAGCAGCATACTTACGGATGATTCCGCACAGCTGCTTAGTCTCGTCCTCCGGGAAACCCAGCTTGACGAGGGCCTGGAAGTCAGCCAGGCATACCGCTTCGACACACTCTTCCCTGAGGCTCTTGGTTCCATGCTTCTGGGAGAATACCGAGTTCCCTACCTTGTCAAGGAACACTTCCACGTTGATGTGGGCTTCCCGCTGGTGGTAGGGAATGTTCCCTTCCACGATTCGCATGAGATTGTAGCACAGAGCAATGACCGGACCGGTCCAGAGCTTGACGGCCAGGGAAGTGGCATTAAGCTCGGCATGCTCCTGGGGAGACATGTCTTGGAAGGACCGCATTTCCATCTCCTGCAGATTCATGGTCCGGGTCATCGGCACCTTCTTGTCATTGAGCTGGTCGAGAACCTCCTTGATTCGCGGGTGCGGATCGTGGAAGTTCTTCTTGAGCTCCGCCCTGGCGCCTTCCGAGTGGAAACTCATGATGTAGATAACGTCCCCGTCGAAGTCCAGGTTCATGGACACCAGGGAGTTTCCGCTGACCCGAATCACATACTTAGCCTCCGGATCGCTCGTTACCCGGACCCTCTGAATACGAGTGGACATGAACCCCAGACACGGGAAACGCTCCACCAGAACGTAGTCCCCAGTGCTGACCTTGAGGTCGTTGGCCATGTCTTCGTGAATCTCGATCCAGTTGGGTTCGAGGTTCCTTCCCAGTACAGCGGTGGCCTTCGAGGACCACGGATAGCGTACCGACATGAGGTAGGTGCTGAGCTTCCCCGTCTTGAGGGAGAGCGACCGAGAAGCATTGTGGAGATAGCGGAAGATCAGGCTGGAAACCTGAGCCTCCTTGACCTCCCCATACTTCAGGCGGTCGATGGCCTCCAGGATCTGATTCAGCTGCGTAGAAAGATCCGAGAGCCCATACTTCCCCGTAGGATGCCTCCAGGGCTGACGAAGCTCGGAGCTGGGGATCAGGATGCGATCGAACTCGAAAGCCCGACAGCCGGCGGGGGCCTCGTAGGCATCCTCACCGGCGATGCTCTCGACCACCCCCAGGCTACGATCATCCGGAATAGATACTCGCAGCCGGAAAGGAAGCTTCAGATAGCACCCGTTCGGGAACAGCTCCTCATCCGAAATGGTTCCCACAAGCTGTTCCGCGTCGTGGAAAGTTCCCATCCCGGACGGGCTGTAGACGAAGGTCGAAGCCTCTACGGTGGGAAGCGTGTCCCGGTAGAGTCCAGCCATTCCCCGAACGATGTCCAGGTACTCACGCACCTCACCCGTTCCCTGGCGATAGGAGAGAATCTCCCCCACCACCTTGGAACCAGGACCCAGGAGGGTGGTTAGAGCCTTGAGCTCGATCGTGGAGATCTTGCTCCCTCGTATTCGAAGCCCGCGCTGGTTGGTG
>WJJK01000110.1 GCA_014729705.1 Candidatus Altarchaeales archaeon
ATCCTGGGCGTACAGCCTCTGACCCCGTGTTTTCTCTTCAACAAGAGGGGGGGTGATGGGTGTCGTGATTATCTGGGTGTGGCTGTGTGAGAGGCTTGCCCCCGCGCTTTTCCCGTGGTTTTTGAACAATGAAACGTATTCAACGTCTTTCTCCTGTTTCAAAGCGGTTATTCGGTCAACGAAAACCCTCAATACTTCAGCCATCCCGCCAACCCCTAAATCACATATGCTTTCACCGTGTCTTGGAGTCTCGACAACAATTTCATGGTGGCCCCAAGCCGGCTGGATAAACTCCCCCTCCCCCTGGGATGCGTGTTTATCTTTTTTTGGTTCAACCGCCGGATACTTGTTCGGGAAAACCCTGATGGTCCAACCCCCCTGCCCCGTTTTCCTCATTATTTCCGGGGGCGTCTTGTCTTCTGAGCCTGGACAAAAAAAACACTCCCCCTCTCCAACGCCCCTCGTGTTGGCGGCGAAGTCTGTAGGCCGTTTACTCCTTTCTTTGGCGATTATAACGTGTTTATCTAAGAAATAGTCCCTTCGAAGTTCATTTACCATGTTAATCATTTAGTTGAATGCTCAATAAAACATGTAATTTATAATGTTTGTTTACCCGTTTTTTATTTGGTTAATAAACATGGTTTCAGAATCCAAAGTTAAGGCCGCTCAAAAAGGCTTGAAAGCAGCGTCAACTATTGCCGTTTCAGCGGCGTTAGCCGACCGGCTTCAAAGAGAGGAAAAAAAGCGGGATTCAGAGTATTCCAAGAAATTCGAGGAAATACCTTTGATGGGGGATTCCAGGCCCCTTGATCGGCTAAACCAGAAACCACCTGAGTCCCTTGATGAATCAATTGAACAGGTCAAAGAGCTTCAAGGCGACCTCAACAATAGGGCTCAAGCGCTTCAAAACGCCTCCCCCGACAATAAAAACCGGCTTAAACAGGATTTAACTGCCCTTGAAAGCGAGATAAACTCTTTGACCGGTGAGATCTCCTCCTCCCAACAAGTTCTTGAAGGAGCTTCAAACAGGTTTCAAGCAGGGCAAACCAGGGACGTGAGGACGCCGGGATTAATAGGCAGCCTTTTGAAGTCGCATCCAGCAGGATATTCCCTTGCGGCTTTAACGGGCGTATCCCTTGGCACTCAAGTCGTCGAAAAAAGATTCCACATCCCCACTGAAAAATCCCCCCAACAAGAGGAGCTTAAGATGTTGGATTCACAGTTGGGGTATTCCCAGACGGAGGCGGATAAATTATCTGAAACACTTTCAGCCAGTCAATTTTCAGAAGACCTCGGCGGTTCCGCTGAATCTGCCGAACAGTTATCCCGCATCAAGGGTTCCTCAAAAAACCCGAATGTAGCGGCTAGGGTGACGCAGTCGGCGTCCACGCTTTTGGATCACGCTGAAAGCAGGTCGCCTGGAGAACAAATATTCGCAGAAAATATTTCCAAACACAAATACAGCGCAGCAGCTCAACAGGTGGAAGGCGATTATCAGGGTGCAGGCGGAGAGCTTTCTGAGGCGTACTCCAGTAAACTTAGGTTAGAGGAGTTTAAGGAATCGGTTGCTCCGATCGCAAAGGCTGTTGCAGCTGAACACGAAGTCGATGAAAACCAGGTTCTTGAGGCCGCAGCCCGTTTAAGCCAGGACTCTGGCACAACAAGCAGGCAACAACTTAGAAAAACCCTCGATAAAACCGCTAAAGCGTCTAAGGCGGAGGTCGGAGGCCGCAGACTCCCGATTCTGCCTGTCGATGAAGTGGCCAAAACATTTTTACGGCTGGAACCGGGCAAAGAGAAGATGGATATAGAGGATTTAAGGGGTCAGGCGGTAGACGATTACGTGCGCCAAACCGACATAGTCAACCCCTCCGACGGCTGCCTGGAAAATTTTTTGGCTGAAGACTCAGCTGATGCGAGGAAGGCGTTATGGCTTGAGGAGCTGAGGAAAACCAGGTAAAAAGGAGCATTAAAAACTTGATTCATGCAACTAACTTCGACGAAACCAGGACCTCGATAAATGCGGCGATAATCAGAAGAGGCAGCACCACTGAAACATATACTGCCGCCGCCTCCCGGAAAACCCGCTTTAATGCGGCGGCTCTTGATCCACCCCCAGGGTTGACCAGCGTCTCCCCCAACTTAAGCCCCCATGATGCTGAAATAATTAATGCAGGTATTTCGAATACGCCGTGGGGGGTTAAACCCACAAGTATTTGAAGCCAGGAAAGCCCCCTCTCATTGGTGTATCTGGCCACAACTCCGATTAGAAACCCGTTTAACGCTAAAACAAATATGGGCGGTAGAATCAACACTCCCAGAAGCATCATAAGGGTTGTGGCTGAGATGTTTCTCGCTAAAATATTTATTGCGGTACTTAGTTCGTCTTCGGCGAATACGTTGGAGAATAGGTAATCCATCAAAGCAGGGACCCTATCCCTCACAAGATCATAGACTATGAATCCCGCAGACCCGCTTGTGAAAAGGATTAATGCACACAGTAAAATCCTGGGTTTATTTCCACGCAACCTACCTAAAACCCATCTACACTCCTCTCTCATGAACCTCTTCACCGCAATTTTCGCAGGAACCCGATTGTTCCTGGTTTCCCCGCCCACATCTTTTGCACACAACATACTTGGAGCCCTCGTTTCCAGCAAAGCTCTTAAACGGGGAAATCAGGGGGTGGTCTTCAAGCAATTTAATTCCTGAAGCCAAAGCACCCCCACAGCCTGAGAAGAATATGGCTGAAGCATGCCACAATAAATAAAACCACACAATCAAAAGCTTTAAGGCGGTGTTAGCCACTTCAGTGAATAAGCCAAATGCAAACAGAATGTAGGTGGAAGCGGCGAAACCGATTAATCCCGCGGAAACCCCCGCCTGAAACCCCGTCTTAGGGTTTTTTTTAATCGTGATCGCTGCGGTTGCTCCTGGAATAATCCAACCTACTATTGGGATGAGGTTGAGGAAACTATATAGGATCCCGCCTGCCGCTACTGCGGCTGCGGGCCTAACTTTCTCTGAAATATTCATAATTTCGCTATAGAGGGTAATGCGGAGGCAATAAGTTTAACCGTGTTCTGCGCATCCTTTAAGTTGAATACGCTTAAAGGGCCGTGTATGTATCTTGTAGGTATTGAAACCACGCTTGAAGGGATTCCTTCACGGGTTAAATAGATTATCGCAGCATCAGTCATACCGCCTTCGAGTATGTCTATTTGGGTTGGAATCTTCTTCTTTTTGGAGGTGTCACACAAAACCTTGTGTAATTTGGGGTGGCTTATCACCCCCCGGCCTGACGCCTCCATCACCGTCAAGGCGGGGCCTTCCCCCAGTTTTAGGTTTGATTCCTGGGGTTTCACGTTCGGAGTGTCCCCTGCAAGCGTAGTGTCTATGGCGACGGCATAATCGGGGTTGATTTTGTATGCTGCGACTCGGGCTCCCTTCAAACCCACCTCCTCCTGGGTTGTGGCGCAGGCGTAGACCTCTGCATCAATGTTTTTCCGTATTTTTTTGAGTATCTCGATTAAAGCCCAGCAGCCAACCCTGTCATCCACGGCTTTACCGTAGATTACGTCTCTACTTAGGTTTCCATAGGTTGGGGAAAATATTATGGGGTCTCCGAGTGAGACCTTTTTTTCAGCCTCCTTTTTGTCCCTGCAGCCTATGTCGATGAACATTTCATCGTGTTTGACGACCTTCTTCCGCTCCTCATCCTTCATAAGATGCGGGGGCTTGCTGCCGATCACCCCCTCCACATCCCCTTTTTCGGTTTTCACAATCACCTTCTGGTGCAGTAGGATTCGGTTGTCTATGCCGCCCACCTTAATGAAGTTGAGGTATCCTTCCTCGGTTACGTGTTTAACCATGAACCCGATTTCGTCCATATGGGCTGCCAGCATTATTTTCTTATCCCCTGCGCCTTTTCTCGCAATAACGTTTCCAAAGGAGTCTTCTATGACTTCGTCTGCGTGTTTGCCTAACTGTTTTTTCATCAACTGCTTGACTTCGTCCTCGAATCCGGAGACCCCGGAAGCCCTGCATAGTGTTTCAAGTAATTCCATGTTAAAACCTTGTTAGCATTTTTTTTTGTTTTATGCAATACATAACCGAATCAAAGTTAAATAACCTAAGACGCCTGTTTTCCGATACTAACTTTAGGGTTGTATCTAGACAACCTCTGGTTTATGTGAAACACTCCTCTAACCATTGTTTTTAAAGGTTTGAGGCTAAATACGTATCTGGTTATTTTTGTTTGGGTTGGTTGGCACAAAAAAATAATTGGTGCCAAAAAAATATGATTTCAAAAACGAAGACCCAGACTTTGACCCTGGTTTTACTTCTGGTTATTTCCGGATTCGCCTACGCAGCCGACTACACCTACTGGTGTGAAGACACAGACGATGACGATCCCCACAACAAAGGTTCAATCACCTACGGTCGAATGGGGGGTTCATATGAATACAATTATACTTGGAGTGACTACTGTAGTGAAATCAATAATGTGTTGTATGAACGAGTGTGTGTTAAGAAAAACCGCACCGACTTATACAATAAAACTATTTCAGGGTATTATCCTAAAACCAAAAAATATCATTGTGAATGCGACCCTGAGGAGGATGTATGTAAATCCACTGCTGTCACGACAACCACTTTGCCCAACAACTATTTCTGTGTGGATTCAGACGGTGACGAGCCCACTGAGGCAGGTTCGGTGACTTATGGTAATCTTGGCGGAGCGAACCCATACAACCGCACCTACTCCGACTACTGCTACAAAAGTAATGTGTTGTATGAGCGTATTTGTTCAGGCAATTATCTCTCAAGCAAAAGGTATGATTGTGACTGTGTCAACGGTACATGTCTTTCCACTCCTGTTACGACCACAACCCTTCCTGTCACTTATTTCTGTAGTGATCCGGATGGAGACAATCCCTATGAAAAGTCCACCACTAACTATGGTCGCAGTGGAGGTTCCTACCCCTACAACTTGTCTTCACCTGACAAGTGCCTAAATAATACGGTACTCTATGAACGCGTATGCAAGAATTCCACGTACTCCTCTGGGCGATACATTGGATACGTCAGACACACATGCGGTAATGGATGTGAAAACGGAGCATGTGTTATCTCTGTTACGACTACGACTCTGCCTTTGTGCGTTGATTCTGATAACAGCTTACCTAACACCCTAAACCACTCCTCTCATTTCGTTGCGGGCAACGTAACATATGCTGGTCAAGTATATGCAGATAAGTGTGTTGACTGGCCGGATCCAGGTTCGGTGAAGGAGTATGAGTGTTCCAATGACGGTGGTGTGATTGAAAATGAGTACCCCTGCCCCCGCAACTGCAGTATGGGAGCATGTATTGGGGATATTGGCGGTGCTTGCGAGGATACTGACGGTCACCTGTCTGTCCAAGAAAGTTTTTATGTGTCTGGCACGGCATCCTGGTTTATCTGGTCAACTAGCGCATGGAGGAGCAAAGATGATTACTGCATGAAGAGTGTCACACAAAATTCGTCAGACACCCGACTCGTTGAAGGACGCTGTAGTCAAGGCAGGCGCATACTCTCTTATTACGCCTGTCCAAACGGTTGTGAAGACGGAGCATGTGTTAAGACGGTCACTACCCCCACATTGCCTGGTCTTGGTCATGGGGATCGATGCGTTAATTCCTCTCAGTGCGCTGGTGATCTTGAATGCAAAACCTTTGGGGATTACCCTCACCTTGGCAGAGTATGTTGTTACCCCAACGAGTGTGGGTCAACAGATGGTTGTACTCAAGAGGGGACAGTGTTTTTCAGCAATATGACTTGTGTTGACGGGGAATGGGTTCTCACCTCATGTAGTGTCCCTGACAATGTTAGTTTCTCCCCCACTCAAGGCCCTTTCATGGAGGGTGATTACCTTCTGTTGGACGGTGATCTGCTTGAGTACGTGGATGCAGGTAGCGGTTCCGCATATGGTGTCCCCGATAATCAGGTGAAGCTGAAGTTTAGGAGCATTGACTTATCCACATCTAGGTGTAGTGTTGTGGAGGTGGTCTTAAGCGCGGTTACTTCAGGAGATCCTATCTACACCTGCCGGGGTAGCGGGGGCCAGTACTCTATTGGTGATGCGATTGATTCGGATGAGAATACGACTTTAGTTTTCAGCGGCTCCTACGAGGGCTCTGAAATAGTTTATGCTGATAGCGTAATCTATTCTTATGTGGCGTCAGCCGATGAACAGATATGCTGCGCAGGAGGTTTAGACGAAGTCACATTCACACAATCTGCTGCGGATGCGATAAGGGCGTTGGATCCCAGGCAATGTATAGGGGATGAACTACCTGACCTGGTTGTGGAGGAGTTAATATGGCGTCCGGCTTCACCCTACCCCGACGTCAATGTGTCAGTTTATGGTAGGATAAAAAACATTGGGGATGTTTCTTCGGGAGACTTCAACTATGCGGTCTATATTGATGGAAATAAGACAAAGCAGTTACCTTTTGAACCACTTCACCCCAACCAAACTACAGACATTCAATTAGCCTACCAACCTTTTTCCCTGGGAGTTCATGAAATCAAGCTACAGTTGGACTCCTTGGATGAGGTTTCAGAGTTAAATGAAGATAACAATGAGTTAACTAAATTTATGAATGTAACCTCTAACCCTGCTCTACCTGATTTGAGGGTTGAAGACATATGGTGGACTCCCTCAAACCCCTCTGCGGGAGATGATGTTGTGTTTCACGCGAGAATAAGAAATATTGGTGAAGCTCCGGCTACAAGCCAGAATACCAGGTTTTATTTTGATTCGAAAATGGAAGCCTACGCGGGATTGGTTGAATGGTTATACTATGGCGAATCATTGGTTGTGGACTCAGGACCTTGGCATGGATTTCAACTGACCAACGGATTGCATCAGGTCAAAGTAACCGTTGATGGTATGTTAAATGAATCAAATGAAGTAAATAACAATATGACAAAACCCCTGATTGTGGGCATCCAAGATGATTGGTGTAGTGGTGCGGATATCACTGAGGATGGTCAGGTGAGTTTGTCTGATCTAAGCATATTGGTTGGGAACTATAATAAGACTGGTTGTGGTGAGCCCCGCTGGTGTGGTGGAGCAGACATAAATCAAGACGGGAAGGTTAATATTGAGGATCTAAGCACCGTAGCCTCCCACTATGGTTTCACCAACTGCACGGGATCCACAACCCACTCTACGACTACGGTTGCACCCACAACAACCTTGCCCTCCGACTCCCCCACCGGAAACACCATATTATTCAAAGCTAAACCCAAAAAGAAAACCATAAGCCGGCAGGTTAAGGATGCTAAGAATTGCCGGGCCAACAACCTATGTGGTGAGGGGGAAGGAGACTGCAGCTCAAATAATGCCTGTGAACCCGGATTAATCTGCAGGAAAAGAGCCGGCCGACTCTATGGATACTCAAGCAACGTCGACGTATGCGTCAGACCCTAAGGTCTTCAAACACCTTGGGAGCGATAACAATAAGGCGGTCAAGCATTTTTTGGGCTAATTCCCTTATCTCCCATTGAGCGGACTTATGGCTTCGAAGTTTGATGAAATGCCTAAGCTCCCTGAAGTTCATGGTCACCGTGATACGCGTTTCACAGGCATTAGGCAATACGAAACGGGCATCCTCCTTGGGAACCCCCAAATTTCTGAGTCTCTCATACTTTTCTCTAGCCCCCTCCATAGCCTCCATGAAGACTTCCCTTGCCTCACCCTCAAGGGAGGGTGGTGTGACATATTCAAACCCCAACTCATCCACGTAGCGCTGGCTTTGCTGGCTGAAGCTTGCAATACGGTGCCTGACCAGCTGGTGGGTTAACGCCCGCGAGACACCTGAAACATCGAAGGTGGCGCAGGAGTGCTCTAAAACGCTTTCATGACCCATGTTGATTAAGTGCGCAATCAGTTTTTCGTCGGCGTCAGGGGTTTTCGCCTCAGACAAATAACACACTCTAGCAGCTGATGCGATGTGTTTCTCAGGGTCCGGAGTATATCCAGTCAACTTAACTTTCATGCCAACCAAAAAATATATGTTTTTCTATAGTATAAAGTGCACAGCAACATAAGCGGTGGCGATTACGGTGAAGGAAATCTTCCAAACCCAGCCACTCCATTTTTTGATGTCATAACCGTCCAAAGCCTTAAGGGGGAGGATCTCTGCGATAGCCCACAAACCCGCAGTCGAATAAATCATTTGATAGATTCGTGTGGGGTTATTCATGTTAAGCCACCCTAAGAAAACCATGATAAAACAAGATAAAACCGGGGCAGCCAACTTAGTTAAACCGTACTTCCAGTTTTCTATGTCCCCCTCAATCCTCTCCATCAGAAAACCCTGTATCCCGAATGAATTGCCTAAGGTGGCTGTGGCAAGGGTTACCAGCGACCCTGAAAGCCAGAAATGGTATTCAATGTGTATTCCGAAAACCCTGCCCACAACCCGATGCCCCAATTCATGGCTTAAAGCCGCAAACAAACACAAACCTATGTTTAGGAGAAGCGTGGTTAATTCGAAATCCAGTTTATGGAACGTATAAGTCAAACTCGACCCTAAAACCGTTGCAGCCCCTAATAGGGCTGCGACCTCAACGGGGGGGACGCCGAAGATTTTGAATCCACTGTAGTGTTCCCTTGTTCTCCTGCCCACCTCCAGGGCCTTGAATTCCGCGGAAGTCTTAAGGATGGTGATTATCGTCATCAACAAAATCCCCAACCCCGAGGCCACAAGCGGTATGTATGCTTGGGGGATCCAGTGTTTAAGTATGCTGTCTTCGGCCGCCTTATACTCCAACGCCTTCGCCGCCCGGGGGTGATCCAAGATCAAAACATTTACTTTAGCCTGTGTCTGCGCGGATGTTAAATTAAACAAACCCCCTAAAACCCGCCTGCTTGAAGTGGTAAGGTTGTTTACCATTAAATATTCTGTGACTCGGTTATCCTGGGCTCCCCCTACGATGAAGGCGATGCTGCCGTTTAAATTAATCTGACTCAATGAGGAAACAGTGTCGTTTAATATAACTCTTTTAAGCTTCTTCTTCTCCCC
>WJJK01000111.1 GCA_014729705.1 Candidatus Altarchaeales archaeon
ATAATAACCCACCACCGGCAGCCCGCTTTCTGATTCGGTTACTTCGAGCTTGGGTTGGATGGGGTTGTTTCTGTGAACAAAGGGAATATTTGTAGCAGCCGTAGCCGCCAAAACGGGGCCATATTCTACTAAGGTTTCCTGGTCAACAAAATTACTCCAAAATTCGATACTGGCATACTTGTATTCGTTACCCAATAGGGGTAGCCCGGTTTGGGTAGGTTCGGTTTTGAGGCGAAATACATCGCCTTCTAGCATCATCCCGGTTACCCAGGCCAGGGCCATACCTCCGGTTGGGCCACGCCGATGTTCTGCGTCAATAGCTACCTGGGTACCCAGAACATCTGTTTGCCAGTTATCGATCATTGACTCGAAGAAATCATCATCCAAATACATTGGACCAAACCAGGGATGAAACATCACCGCTTTGCGAGCGGCGTCAATGACGATTGTATCTTCATCTTCATCTTGCAAATGGATGGTACCGGCCATCTTGCCAACCAACTGTTGATCGCCTTCAAATTGTTGGCTATTTTTTTGTTTAATCGGACCGATACCGTACTTGCGAGCGAGTCGATTCAGGCGACCTCGGATAGTACGTTGTGCCCAGTAGTCATATTCTTCGGAGTCCTTGTTGTAAGCTGTTTTAGCAGCTTTAGCGTGTTCCTTATCGGGAACCGGATAGAGATAGTTAACCGGGTCGCCCCACTGGGAGTCGGGGAGTTCGCCAAATTCAGATGGTTTATTGATATTACCATCATCACGAATATTGATGCCGTAGCGGGCGGATCGTTGCTGTTGGGCTTCCTGGCCATCTTCCAGGGTAGGTTTGGGATTTTGGTAGACCCAGGTACCGGTATTACCCCAAATATCAGAATGTTGTGGGGGGAAATAATTATCTGGGTAGTATCTAAATTCTGTCATCTCGACTCCAGAAAATAAAAAAAGGCGCAAGACCTCTGGGCGGTCTTGCGCCTCCAATGTGTGATATTACACTGTAATATTCAGTTTAGCATAGATGTTCTGGAATGTCAAGCTAAAAAGTAAAACCCCCCGCTTACGAGCGGGGGGTCTCTTAGGTGACCGTACTTTCACATACGGTGATTACTATGCCACCAATATTATAACTCAATCGCTCACAAATGCAAAAGCCCCGGCTGTGGGCTAGAGCGGATCCGGCCAGGGCTTTTGACAAGGAGATTAAAAAATGCAATCAAGATCAAGGGGGCTTGAGAGATTGCTGATAGGGGTATCATATCATAAAACGCACGCCATGTCAACCCTGTCTGGTAATCCGGGCTTTCAAAGCTGCTCCCATCAATTCCCCAAATTTCTGTGGAGGTAACGTTTCCATTGCTGCCTGAAAGACCTCTGGGGTAACCAACATCATCAGTTGACTCCACTCTTCTTGGGAAAATGGAGCCATCATTTGATTAAGACCGATCCCCATATCCATCAAAGCAAGCAATTGGTGCCACCTGTTTTTATCATCGGTATTAATCCGTTCAAGTTCGTCGGCAACTGTTCCAAGAGCATCCCTGGTATCCAGACCAAAATCCCGTTCTTCTGACAAAATTTGAATAACTTCTGTTAGAAGCCTGGCCGATGAATCACTACTGCGTTCCATTGACCGTAATTTTTTTACAATCTTTTTCTTGCGATCATCATCTTTGATAACCTCTGTAACCCGGCCCCGAAGGGCGTTAATAAAACTTCTGGTGACTATCATTCTTTATTCATCCCTAACAACAGTACAATCATAGCCATCATACTGGCTATCAAGAATATACTGTTTACAATTCCAATCCCGATAAACCAGGGACTAACAGCCATCTTTTGTAGCAGTTGGAACAAGACATAAATAATGGCTGCTTGTTCAATACCCAAAAATAGAAAAAAGAACATCAAGGTAGAAGTTATCCAGTTACTACCGTGATATTTTTCATACGCTAACCAGGCCCAGAAAGTAAACTTGCCGCAACCGGCCAAGATATTGATGATAATGAAACTGATGAATAAGAATTCCATAAGCTAGTCCTGTAGTAATAATGTTAGCTCTGATTCTTTTTTGTCCTTCTCTTCATACCACTGTTTGATCAGATTTTCCCGATGTAAATCAAAACCATACAGTGCAGATTGTTCTTCTAGCTTGTTAATATTTTTCCAACACTGATCGATCTGCACTCTAAGAGATTTAATCCTATTGTCAATTGCATCCTTTTTTAACTGAGCGGTCTGGCTGGTAATCCGTTCCATGTCAGCCGCAGATATATTGCCGTTTTCTTCCAGAGGCGGTAATCTTTCCAAAATCAAAAGAAACATTTGATCAAATCGATCCAATGTTTCTACCAGGTATTGACCCTGTTCTCTTAGAACATCGTCAATACTCATGAAATCCTCTAATTGATCCACCGCTTTGTCAAAGCGGCTGGCAATCCAACTCAGAACATCGACTATAGATTTGAGGTCAACTAACGATTGGTAGATAAGTCGAATCTCTTGTTGGTCGGACATCAGGTGCCGTTATTTTCTGACAGATACCCCCGTACATCTTTAACTGTCACTTTACCTGTCACCGGGATTTCTCTAAGATCGATTCCATGTTTATCAGCTAATCTCCCGGCTGCCCGAGTATATTCGGGCATAATATACTCATCAGATATAACTACATTCACCCGGTAGGCCACTCGGGATGTGTCGATGCGACTTTCCTGACCACATTTACGACATCGAATCACAAGAACACCGCTCATGGTCGCCACCCGTTCTCGATACTTAATCTCAAGTTCTCCGTTTCGGAAAATCCCAAAAAGATCGCTGTTACAAGCAAAACAACGAAATTGAGTGCCATCGGGGGGGGAACCAACCTTGATTTCCGGTTTCCGGTAAGGCTGTCTGGTTATCGGTGGCGTTCTATTTCTCATAACAAAACCTGTTCTAATATTTTACCAGCTAAAAAGTCTGCTGTATAGTCCCAGCTATATTTTTTAGCCTGTATTAAAGCTTTTTCTCTAAATTCTACCAATGTTTCCTGATCTCTGGATAGCTCATCAATGGCCCTGGCCAATTGTTCGGGATTACATTGAGCTAGACGAGCTCCGGTATGAAACATATCCCAATGGGCGACTGGAACATACATAGCAGCGTCACCCAGAACTTCTTGCTGGACACCTTGATCG
>WJJK01000112.1 GCA_014729705.1 Candidatus Altarchaeales archaeon
ATACCGATTTCTCTTGTGATGTGTTTTTCCCGGAGATACCGGAGGACTTTCGATTGGTGGGGGTTTCGAAACCAATGATAGATAACGGGCACAAGATAGTTTTTGAGACCTATCAGAGAACTTAAGTCGATAAAGGAACCTGCTAAAAGGGTATAGGATCGTGGTGTTCACCAGGATCCATGATGCCCAAAATTCCCCACCGATGCTCGAGATGTTTCACCAGGAAAGCTCTCAAGTATCACTGGAAAACTTATCCAAAACCCGTCCTCTGCTCCAACTGCGGATACGATCGATTCTACATAGATAAAACAAGACTCAAAAGAAAAGGTACAAAAAATTGTAGCTGCGGGGCATACCACTACCCGCACAGGAGGGGCTCCGGAGAATGTATGTACGGAAACAACCCCCTCGGAATTAATAACTCCGTAGACCCCGGGGACCCAAGGCTTTCAGAAGAAGACAGGAAAGCCCTGTTGGAGGATCTAGGGATAGAAGAAGACGAGGAGATGCCTTTCTAATGACAAGTCTGAAACATGCACTGGAGATGGAAAATTATCTCCATGAGAGGATAGAAAAAATAAAATATGTAGAGCCGGAGGAAGGGGGAATCCCCTACGAGGTACAGAACCTCCTGAAAAGGGTATCAAACGAAGAGGATCTGCATGCCCTCTCGAAACTCCTCCAGAGGCTGGGTTATGGAAACCCTCATCCGAACCTCGCCTATTACAGAGTGGAATACACGAGCACGAGCTATCCTGAGGAGGAATCTCTTCGAAGGGCTGCGGTAATTTTTTCAGAGGTGTTCGACGATCTGGATGAATTCTATCATCGCACCTTCGCCAGTGACCTGTTCCGTCTCAATCCCCATTTCAGAACTTTTGATCTTCATTTCCCTCTAGATAAAAATAAAATCGAAACCCTTGACCAAAGATATGTCAACGAATCCGGTACAGGATGCCGGATGCAGTTTTTCAGGATGAGGCACCGTGGGTGCCCCCTCTGTATTGAGACGTGAAATGGAGTATGGAGAAGAGGCTGAAAGGCTCCTCAAGGAAAATAATCTCGAAGCGGCGGATGAACTCCTCCGAATATCTAAGAGAAGGGAAGACTACATGAACATGAGAGAAGCCGTCAAAATGGCTTCTCGTCTTTTCATAAGAGACCTTCAACCTCATATTTCACATATATACAGATTTAGAAAAGCCCTGGAGGAAGTGTTCCCAAAAGGAATCTCTCTTTGTCTCGCAGTTCTGATGGGGAACTGGGGGAACGATCGTTCAATGAACCTTGGTGATGACGATTTGGAGAGGATGGTCGCCGCGATCCGAGCCGCGGGGATGTCCGTGTCGGTTTGTAGTGGTGCTGGGTCTTTTCCGATACAACTAAACCTGGCTTTCTACCTTGGGGTCCTACACGCTGATCTAAATGAAGGAGGTGATATCTTCCCTGGATTGAATTTTCCTGAAAAATTTCAAGAGATTTACACCAAGTTTGAAAAACATGACACAGACGGAAACCAAGTCAGGAACTGGTATCGTAGGTGACCCAGATACCAGAATCCCAGATGAGTATTCGGGAGAAGGCCAGAGACCGATCTCAATGGCCGGTTTGGGGACAGACAATTTTATCGAAAAACCACTAATCACTGCCATCTCCCGATTCTCAGGGGAGCCAAGAATATCAAATTTATGGTTCCTCCTCCCCCAAACAAACACTATCACATCTATGGGTCTGTATTTGAAATACGGGCAGCACATCACTGGGATTAAAAGAAATGGACGCTGAAAACCTTTTGAAACGAATGAAAGAGGAAGTTGCTGAGGGAAGGCCCATGACGGCCTGTACATCGGCATCATGATTTACACGACTACAAATGCAGGGGGGACCTCCCGATATGACTCCCGGAAGAGGGCGGTAACAAACACTAAAGATCCAATCGGGAGATCAAAACCCACTTCCTCCAATATGATGGGATTTCGGACCTTTATTACACGATCACTCTGCTCTCATGCGTCCACAAGAACTATTATGGGGACCATGCTTTTCCCATGTATCATCTCATCCAGAACAAAGAGACACCCATGGGTTCCTTAACTCTTTTTTACGGGGAAATAGAGGAACCTGAAACCTGTATCCCAAAGTGACATGTCAGATCCAGAAACACATGTGAAAACAGGAACCCGGAACCGGAAAAGCACTTTTACGGCAACCTTTTCTTGGATTGGCCCACACAGCGTAAGAAATACTCTCACAAAGCCTCTTGTCGTGGGCCGATGGATTATTGGGATTCCCACCAAGTACCCGGATACGGATACGGTTCTCAAACCAGGGACCTCTCATCAATAC
>WJJK01000113.1 GCA_014729705.1 Candidatus Altarchaeales archaeon
GCTTCTATGAAGGGGAAGACAGCCTCCTAGTAACCGACGTAAAAGAGAGGTTTGAGCGAATACCCGAAGAAGACCTTGAGCTTTTAGGGTTGATGGTGCGACCCGAAGACCTGATTCTTTCCGCGATACCTGTTCTACCCATCACAGCCCGACCCTCAATCACACTCGAATCATCTGATAGAAGCGAAGACGATTTAACCCATAAACTAGTGGACATACTCCGAATAAACCAGAGGCTAGAGGAGAACATAAATTCCGGAGCACCCCAACTAATCATAGAAGACTTATGGGACCTGCTTCAATACCACGTGGCAACCTACTTCGACAACGGCATAACAGGGATACCCCCCGCAAGACACCGGTCGGGACGCCCCCTAAAGACACTCGCTCAAAGGCTTAAAAGCAAGGAAGGCCGCTTCAGAAACAACCTTTCAGGAAAGAGGGTTAACTTCTCGGCTCGAACGGTCATAAGCCCTGACGGGAAACTATCAATAGACGAAGTAGGAGTACCCTACTACGTCGCAATGGAACTCACCGTCCCTGAGGAAGTAACCGCCTGGAACATCGAATACATGCGACAGCTTGTGAAAAACGGCCCTGAATCACACCCCGGAGCCCACAGCGTATTAAGTGAAGGCCGAAGGAAAAGAATTATTGAGGAAACCAAGGGGGTAATAGCCGAAACCCTAAAGCCGGGAGACATAATAGAGCGCAGTCTTCAAGACGGAGACATAGTGATATTCAACAGACAACCCTCACTACATCGACAATCAATAATGGGACATAGGGTGAAGGTTCTCCCATACAACACCTTCAGGCTTAACACCGCAGTCTGCGCACCCTATAACGCGGACTTCGACGGCGATGAGATGAACCTCCACGTCCCGCAAAGCAAGGAAGCGCAAGCCGAAGCAGAGCTTCTGATGAAAGTATCGGAAAACATCATATCCCCTAGATTCGGCAAACCCGTAATAGGCGGCAGACACGACCACGTGACGGGAATGTATCTATTAACACAGGAAGGGGTTGAATTAGATCGGGTGCAGGCCTTGAAGATGGTTTCAGGCATATTGGATTTGCCTAAAGGGAAGAAGAAGTTCACAGGCAAGGAAATATTCTCCCTGCTTCTGCCTGACGACTTCACCTACACCTACCAAAACCGGATGTGCAAATGCGAAGATGAATGCATCGGAGAGAAATGCCCGACCGAAGGCACGGTGGTCATCAAAAAAGGCAAGCTGACAAACGGCGTAATAGACGCTCAGGGAGTTTCAGGAGAATTAGTAAGCGAACTATACATACTCTACGGCCCCGAGCTAACCCGGGACTTCATAGACAAAGTCTGCATGCTATCCATAAACTCCTTTATGAAGTTCGGTTTCTCGGTTGGCATCGACGAGCAAGACATACCCGTTAAATCCAAAAAGAAGCTTCGAGACATGCTTGTTGGAGTTGAAAACAGGGTCAACGATTTAATCGGAGCCTACAAGAAGGGGGAGCTTAAAATGCTTCCAGGAAAATCCATGTCCGAATCCCTTGAAGACTACATAATGATGGAGTTAGGGAAATCAAGATCAGAGGCGGGGAAGATCGCGGAAAAAGCCGTCGGACAAAACAGCGCCGTCATAATGGCGCGATCAGGGGCAAGAGGAAGCCTCCTAAACCTCACCCAGATGGCAGGCTGCGTTGGACAGCAGGCTGTGCGGGGGGAGCGTATAAAGAGGGGCTACCACTTCCGAACATTATCTCACTTCAAAAAAGGCGACGTATCCGCTCAGGCAGAAGGATTCGTTAGAAGCAACTTCAAAAGAGGGCTTCGACCCACTGAATACTTCTTCCACAGCATGGGAGGCCGGGAAGGATTGGTTGACACAGCCATTCGAACGGGAAGATCAGGTTACATGCAAAGAAGACTAATAAACGCGCTCCAAGACTTAGTAGTCCACCCCGACGGCACCGTACGCGGGGACGGGGGCGTGATAGTACAATACACCTACGGCGAAGACGGCATAGACCCCATGAAGAAGGGCTACGTAGATAGGCAGTTGAGGGAGCAATAAAAAAAAATGGATGAACTACCTTTTTCGATCCAAGAAAAAACAAGGGAACTAACCCCCAAAAAGAAGGAGCAATTCCTGTCAGTATACGATAAAGCCCGGATAACCCCCTGGGAGGCGGTCGGCACGGTCGCAGCCCAATCCATAGGGGAACCCGGAACCCAGATGACGCTTAGAACCTTCCACTACGCAGGAGTAGTCGAGGTAAGCGTACCCCTGGGTCTGCCGCGTTTAATCGAGATCATCGATGCAAGGCGCGTCCCCAAAAACCCCTTAACCGTCATATACTTGGATGAGGACCACAGGCAAACCAAGAAAACAGCATCCCAGGTTTCAGAGCGGTTAACCGAGGTCCAGCTTTTCGACGTATGCGACCATGATCTTCTTGAGGACGGGTTGACTCTAAGGCTTAGGACTCAGGATGAGGATGCGAAGGAGCTGATCGAATCCCTTGAAGGAGTCACCAAACAAAGAGGTAGCTACCTTGTTAACTTCGAGTCACAAGTCGAACTGCAAAAAACATTCAAAAAACTCGATAGAAAAAAACTCAGAGGCGTGAAAGGGATTAAAAGGACTTTCATACGCAAGAAAACCGATGAATACGTGATATACGTTGAAGGGTCGAACCTGAAATCAATACTTAAGACCGAGGGAGTGGACACCCAAAGGACAACCACAAACGACCTGCACCAGATACGTGAAACCCTTGGCATCGAGGCCGCCAGAAACGCGATAATAGAGGAAGCCCAAAGGGTATTAGACGATCAAAACATCGGCGTCGACATAAGACACATAATGCTTGTAGCAGACCGCATGACCATCACAGGAGACATACAGGCTGTGGGCAGACAAGGAATATCCGGAAGCAAGGGATCAGTATTAGCGAGAGCGGCATTCGAGGAGACCGAGAAACACATACTTAACGCAGCCTTATACGGGGAAGTAGACCCCCTGATGGGTGTTGCGGAAAACATCATCATCGGACAACCAATCCCTGTGGGAACCGGCAAGGTCGTGGTAACAATAAAGCCCGATGCAATAGGGAGATCCATAAAACCCGTGGACGTTGAAGACGCTAAATCCACTAAATCCAAAAAGAAATCAACACAAAAAAAATCCGCTAAAAAGAAAACCACCAAAAAAAAGACAACAAAAAAGAAGGCGGCTAAAAAGAAGACAACCAAAAAGAAAACCAAAAAATAAGTTGATGAGTTAAAGTGAAAGACACAATCAAGATCATTCAACAGGCAGCAAGTTCAGGCGAACTTGTTTTAGGCTTTAAAAAAACCAAGCAAACCCTTTTCACTGGAGACCCCCAATTAATTGTGGTGTCAAAAAACTGCCCTAAAACCCAAAAAGACAAGATAGCCTACTGGTCACATCTATCCGACACCGACTTTATCGAGGTTGATGAGACAAGCAAAACCCTAGGTGCTCAAACAGAAAAACTACACAACGTCTCCACCCTTGCCGTCTTAAGACATTCAAAAAAATAAAATGGGGTGTTTTTATTGAGAAAAATACGCCTAGACGGCATGAACATAAAATACATAAACCTATTTGAGTCTCAAACCGGAGCTAAAGTCCTGGATTGCCTGGCAGAAGACGAGTTATTCGGGTTCATCGTCCATGAAGGGGATATGGGGCTTGCAATAGGTAAGGGCGGGAAAAACATAGGCAAAATAAAAAATAAGCTCAAAAAAAACATAGTGGTCGTGGAGTACGCCGATAAACCCAAGAAATTCATAGAAAACCTCTTCACCCCCGTTAAACTCAAAAAAATCGAGTTCAAGGAGGAGGACGGCAAAAAGAAAGCTATTATAATGGCTGCGAGAAAAGACCGCGGCCGCATATTAGGCCCTGAAGGCTCGAAAATCAAGATAGCCCGAAAACTAGCTCAAAGACATCACAACATAAGCCATATACAGCTTCAAACAAGCTAAGCCGCATAAAAAGGGCATTATATATAAAGCAATCCTTCGTATATCTAAAATCACGTCTTTTTAGACTACCACAAAAATGGGTAAAGGAGAATTCGCAGCAAGGAAATTGGAGAAGACCCGCAGAAAATACCGTTGGAGCAAAGTAGACTACGCAAGGAAAGTCCTGGGGTTAACCAAGAAACACAGCCCCCTTGAAGGAGCCCCCCAAGCCAAAGGCATAGTACTTGAGAAGGTGGGCATAGAAGCTAAACAACCTAATTCGGCTATAAGAAAATGTGTTCGCGTTCAGTTAATCAAAAGCGGCCGCCAAGCCACCGCATTCTGCCCGGGAAACCGCGCGGTAAGCTTCATAGAGGAACACGACCAGGTGACTATAGAAGGCATAGGAGGCAGGAAAGGCCGTTCAATGGGGGACTTATCTGGAGTCAGATACAAGGTGGTGAAGGTAAACGACATATCCCTTGATGAGCTTGTCCGCGGCAGAAAAGAAAAACCCCACAGATAAATTTTTTTGTTAAACATAAAAATGAGACACGACCCCTTAAACGACGCAATCGCGAGCCTAAAAAACCATGAGCGCACAAGCAAAAAAGAGTGCCTAATAAAACCCAAATCCGATGTAATCCTTGAAACCCTAAAGGTTTTCCAGGAAAACGGATACTTAAAGGAGATTGAGGCTCAAGAAAACCCTAAAGGCGGATTCATTAAGGTAACGCTCAACCAATCAATAAACGACTGCGGAGTAATCAAACCCCGCATCGCGTTGAAAAACCAGGAATTCACTGACTGGGAGAAGCGTTACCTGCCTGCAGCAGGATTCGGGGTTCTTGTGATCTCAACTTCAAAGGGGATAATGAGCCACCAGACGGCTAAAAAAGAGGGGTTGGGGGGAAGACTCCTAGCCTACGTATACTAGATGGGATGGTTGAAGAAAACAAACACCACGGGGAATTGGTTTTAACTGTGCCTGAAGATCTTGAAGTTCAGGTGCAGGAACACGAAATCACGGTTAAAGGCGGGAAAGGCCAGCTGACTAAATCCTTTAAAGAAGATTTCATAGACTATGAAACCGGAAAAGGCCGGCTGAGGATAATCGCCCACAGCAAAAGACATCCCCTGCGCAAACAAAAAGCGATAATGGGGGCTATCGCAGGACACATAAAAAACATGTATAAAGGAGTTACTGAAGGATACACCTACCGCATGAAGGCGGTCTACAGCCACTTTCCCATGAAAATATCTCAACAAGGCAACGAAATAATCATCGGGAACTTTTTAGGTGAGAAATACCCCCGCAAAGCAAAAATACTTGAGGGTGTAACAGTCAAAATAGATAAACAAGACCTCACGCTTGAGGGCATAGACAAGGATCTGGTGGCGCAGACCGCTGCAAACATCGAGCAGTCCACAAAAATCAAGAAACTGGATCCAAGGGTGTTTCAGGACGGCATATACATCATTGAAAAAGACGGGAGGAAACCCTAAAAATAGTTATGGCTTCAGAGAAATCCAAGCTAAAGGCTCAGGCCAAGAAGAAACCGAAAACCACCACAAAATCTAAGAAGGAGCCTAAGCGGGAGAAAAAAACAAGAAAAGACAAGACTGAATCCAAAACAAAAAAACAAAAAACCAAAGCCAAGCCAAAGAAAACAAAGTCCGCAGAAACAAAAAAACCTGAAAAGCCGTCGAAGAAGCAGAAAAACGAAGACAAGAAAAAGAAGACCACTAAATCTAAGCCCGAATCTGAGGGAAAAAAGAAAAAGAAAACCGCTGACGCGGTTCCTGAATCAGGGGAAACCGCACAAAAAGATTCGGAAAAAGAAGGCGAGAAAGGAAAAGAACAGATAAAGAAGATTAAAAGACCCGTGCCGGTTGAGAAAATAAAGTACACTGCAAAACCATCAACCCAAGATAAAAAGAAGACCCCCCGATTCAGGCGACAGGAGCATGGGACACGGAAAAAACTCGACGATAAATGGCGGCGCCCCCGGGGCATAGACAGCAAGCAAAGAGTCTATAAAAGGGGTAAGGGAGCCTTACCTGCGATAGGATATAAAAACCCCCAGAAAACAGCGGGCAGAGTCAACGGCTACCTGCCTAAATTGGTGCATAACCCCAAAGACCTTGAGGGATTAGACCCTAAAAACCAGGCGATAATAATTGCGTCCCGCGTTGGGCGGAGGAAACGAAACCAGATAATAGTCGAAGCCAATCAACAGAAAATAATTGTGTTAAATCCTAAGGCAAAGGAGATATGAATTTAAGAAACCAAAGACGGATGGCGGCGGAACTGCTTAAGGTGGGTGAAAACAAGGTTAACTTCAACCAGGAACGCCTTGAAGAGGTTGCAGACGCATTAACCCGGGAAGACATACGTTACTTGATAAACTCGGGCGCAATAGCCGCTAAACAAGAGAAGGGTCAATCGCGGGGTCGAATAAGGCAAGCCAAACAAAAAAGGTCGAAGGGCTTGAAAACCGGCCACGGAAGCCGGAAGGGAACCGCTAAAGCCCGATACGACACGAAACGCCTATGGGTCGTTAAAGTCCGCGCTCTACGCGATGAATTGAGGAAAATGCGTCAAGAGGATATCGTGGATCAAAGCACTTACCGCAAATTATACAACCAAATTAAGGGGGGCTTGTTTCATAGCCGGCGACACTTAAGGGAGCAGGTTGAGAGGCTTAAAAGATAATGGCGACAAAAGATTCATACATACTCGGTTACAGGAGGAAAAGGCAGAAGAAGACTGACTACAAAAACAGGCTTAACCTCCTTAAATGCGGTAAAAACCGCCTTGTAGTGCGAACCTCCAATAAACACGTCATAGTAAATCTAGTATCCTATAAACCTGAGGGAGACGTTGTTTTAGCCTACGCCTGCTCAAAGATGCTTGAATCACTCGGTTGGAGCGGTTCAACCTCAAACATACCCGCCGCTTATTTGACGGGTTTTTTATGTGGTTCCATGGCCAAAGGGGAGGCGGCGGTTTTCGACATCGGACTTAAGCCGTCGATTGCCGCATCCAAACTATATGCGGCGGTGAAGGGCGCGGAAGACGGGGGAATCAAAGTGGAATGCAATCCCGACATGTACCCCCCTCAAGACCGTCTGGAAGGCAAACACCTCTCGACCGATAAAACACGGGAGTTCACAAAGGTTAAGAAAGCTATTTTATCCGGGGAGGCTGGGAAATGACCGAGGAAATTAAGAAAAAAGAGGAACACAACCAGATAAAAAAAGCCCAAGTAGAAGAGAAACCGCGGGGGGAAGAGAAAAAGGACAATGGGAAACCCGCCCCTGATACCGAGAAAAATAAACCTTCCGAGGGTAAACCAGAGAAACCGGAAACCCAAGAATCCCCTGATAAATCTAGGCAGGCCGATAAAAACCCCAAACAAGGCGTATCTGAACCTAAAGACGAATCTGAGGACAAAAAAACGGGTTCTGAAGGGAAAAAGCCAGAACCCAAAGGCAAAGACAAAAAGGATGAGGGATCCAGGGAGAAAACCCTTAAATCCCGGGGAAGAGTTGATAGGAGGCGGCCGAGAAGATCCAGATCCGAGCAGAGGCGAGAGGATCATCTTGAGTCCTGGATTCCGAAAACCCGGTTGGGCCAGCTTGTAGCGTCAGATCAGATAAACTCGATGCATGAGGCGTTGAAATACCGCCACCCCATAAAGGAGGTTGAAATAGTTGACAAGCTTTTGCCTGAATTAACCGAGAAGGTACTTGATTTAGGCCGTGTACAGCGTACAACCGACTCGGGACGCAGGATGCGTTTCCGTGTGGTTGCGGCTGTTGGAAACCAAAACGGTTTTGTGGGAATAGGCGTTGCAAAAGGCAAAGACGCAGGACCCACAATACGAAAAGCGATAAAGAAGGCTAAACTCAACATAATCGAGGTTAAAAGGGGGTGCGGAAGCTGGGAATGTGTATGTAAACAAAAACACTCCATACCTTATGCTGTTCACGGTAAAGTTGGGAGCGTGGATGTGGTATTAAAGCCCGCGCCAAGGGGAACAGGCTTAGTATGCGGGGAATTATCCAAGCAAATAATCTCTCTTGCGGGCATACAGGATGTTTGGGCGTCCACAGAAGGGCATACACGCTCAGCCATCAACTTCGCTAAAGCGGTTAACAACTCCCTCTACAATACGAACGAGATGAGGCTTCCTGAAGGATACCGCAGCAATGAATCCGAGGCGGAGGTGAGTGAAGCCGATGTCTGATTTATACGCAGTGCTGCGGGTGAGAGGCCGGGTGCACGTTAGACAGAAGACAGCCGACACCCTCAGGCACATCGGTTTAACCCGAGTAAACCACCTGGTTTTAATGCCTAAAGACGAGGTAAACCAGGGTATGATCAAAAAAGCGGCTGAATACGTTACTTGGGGTGAGATAAACAAAAAGACCCTTAAGAAATTGATTGAGAGACGCGGCCGGCTATCCGGAGATAGGAAGATAACCGACGATTACGTGGCCGATAACTCTGAATATAACTCCCTCTCCGAATTCACCGAAAAACTTCTTGCCGGGGAGGCGAAGACTTCGGATTTGAAGGGCATGAAGAAGGTCTTCAGGCTAAACCCTCCTGTAGGCGGTTGGGATAGGAAGGGGATTAAGAAACACGTGAACCAGGGCGGAGCCCTTGGCTATCGTAGATCCGACGTAAACAAGTTGATTGAGAGGATGATTTAAATGACCCACGGAGAACGCAAGAGCCGGAGGATGCGTGGAAGCCGTACCTGCGGATACGGTAACGCCCAGAAGCACCGGGGTGCAGGACACCGAGGCGGGAGAGGCATGGCGGGCTCCAAAAAACAGAAGTGGATGAAGTTATCCCGTGACTGCCCTGATTTTCTGGGTAAAAAAGGATTTAAGAGATCGCCTAAACTAAGAAGCAACCCGAAAACAATAAATGTATCCGACGTCGAAGAAAACCTGGATCTCTGGGTTGAGAAGGGGTTTGCGCAGAAAACAGGCGACACCTATGAAGTCGACCTTAAGTCGCTGGGCTTCGATAAACTGCTTGGAGCAGGCGAAATAAAATCTAAGACAAAAATATTGATTCCCTCCTACTCCCTCCAGGCTCAAGAGAAGATAAGCGCGGTGGGCGGGGAAATCGCTTCACAGTAAACATAATTTAATTCAAGATAAAACATGAAACTTGAATTCCTAAGACCCTACATTAAATACTTGCCTGAAGTGGACATCCCCAAGAAAAAAGTCCCCTTCAAGGAGAAACTAATATGGACCACCCTAGTTTTGGTTTTGTTTTTTTTGATGGGAGTAGTCTACCCCGTAGGCGTCACACCTGAATCTCTGGCTGCGAAGATCCAGGGCTTTGAGCAGATGACGATGATTTTCGCAAGCGAGATAGGCTCCCTCACTTCAGTTGGAATCGGGCCTATAGTTACTGCGTCGATAATACTTCAGCTTATGTCCGGCGCCGAAATGATTGACATAGACCTTAAAACCAAGGAGGGGAAGGCCTTGTTTCAGGGCGCCCAAAAGATTCTCACAGTATTAATAGCCTTCTTTGAGGCGGGGGCGTTGGTGATAGCAACCAGCATGGTGGGTCAGGCGGGGTTGCCTATACTCCAGAAGATAGTTGAACCCATAACCGCGTTCACGATATTTCAGATAGCCTTAGGCAGCATACTCTTGATGTTTATGGACGAGATCGTCAGCAAATGGGGTATAGGCTCCGGGATAAGCTTGTTTATTGCAGGCGGCGTCAGCAAAACCATTTTAGTGGGCGCATTAAACCCCCTAATGCAGGCGGGAGCCTTTCAAGGTGCTATACCCAGTTTCATTCAGCAGATGATGCTTGGAAGCCTTCAATGGGTTATCCTCTTCCCCGTAATAGGTACGGTAGTCATCTTTCTCTTAACAGCGTTTGGGGAGTCCATGAGGCTTGAAATACCCTTATCCTACGGTGGAATCAGGGGTGTGGGCGGGAGATTCCCCCTTAAGTTTTTCTATGTATCAAACATACCCGTAATCTTGGCGGCAGCGCTTCTTGCGAACGTGAGCATGTGGTCGTCTCTTGCGGGTGTGGACGAGACTACTTCGGTTGCTGAGATGAGTTTCGTTCAGGAGATAATCTATCGAATAACTTCGATGGTTAGTCTGCGCGAACTCTACGGCGTGATAAGCCCCGGCCGCTGGCCGCTGCTATTTGATGTGGGGGTGTTACTCCATCTGGCCGTATACCTTCTGGTGTTTGTGGGTTTATGTGTTTTGTTCGGACAGTTCTGGGTTCAAACAACCGGCATGGATTCAGATAGTGTGGCCAAACAAATCCGCGAGCAGGGAATGCAGATCCCCGGATTCAGAAGGGATGAGCGGGTGATTAAAAGGGTTTTAAACCGATACATACCCCAAATCACTGTGATTTCTTCCATAGCAGTAGGCTTGGTCGCAGCTTTAGCTGATTTGATGGGGGCCTTGGGGTCGGGAACCGGAATACTTCTTACCGTTGGCATCCTCTATAGGTTGTATGAGGAGCTGCAGAAAGAGCAGATGGCTGATATGAGCCCGATGTTCAGGAAATTTTTGGGAGTAGAATAGTTTGTTTATAGATATTGTGTTAAGTGTTTCAGCCAGCCGCAGCCTCCTGCCGCCACCACCTCTTCCTGGCATAGGATTTCTAGTTTCATCTGCCTGAATCTCTTGCCAAACCCTGCCTTCTCCTTCATGATTTTATGCGCTACCTCCCTTGCGTGGGTGTATCTCCTTTGTGTGTCCACCACCCATCTGCCGTCTTTGAGGTAGGGGTTCTCGTTTTCGTATTTCTGGTGGAAACGCATCTGGTGTCTTGTTTCAGCGTCGACTGGAGGGCCAAGGTGGTGTTTAATCCGGGGCAGGCTCCAAACAGACAATTCAACCAAAACAATAGATGTATTCTCCTCATCGCTTTGTATGCTTGTTTTAAAGACACTGAACCCTTCATCCTCAAACGCCCCCTGTATTGCTGACTCGGTTTTCCGAAGCTGACCGTATAATGGGTTTTCACCCAATTTTTCGTGCGTGAATTTGAATGCAATAAAAAAGGTTCCCCGGCTTTTAAGCATCTTCTTCAGGGTTTCCCCGTCTTTGACCTGCTTTTTTTCAGGGTAGAAGTATTTTTTAGAGGGGTTTTTGAGGAATTCTCTTGCATGTATAATGTATTCAGCAAGTTTCTGGCGGCTTACCGCCGCTGCAACGTTTCGGTCGCGGTCAACGGGGTCTATGACTATGAAATCCGAGTTTGTGAAGTAGTATTTAAGTGTTTTCTTATCGCTCCAGTGACTTAGGGGGTCTATCACTTCGTCTGTTTTCCAGCAGCTTGAGGCTTTAAGGGTTTCAGTGAATCCCCCGTAGTATATGACGAGCACTTCAAGCAGGTATCCTGAGAATCCGCGCACCTTCTCCTCTGCTCCATAGACGTTTTGGGCTTTCATGAATCTCTTGAGAAGACGTATATCCCCTTTAAGGTGTGGTTTTTCCTGCAACCTTTTTTTAACGTACTCGGTGTGTTGGGGTGTTCGGTCTACGCTTGATTTGATTTTATCGCCCTTGTAGCAGGGCACGATTTCAACCTTGAAGCCATCTAGAGTTCCCTTTACATAAGGGTGTTGGGCGTAGTCGACTTCATATTCGGCTCCAAGTTTTTCGAACAACTGTTTGCCTATCTTAAGTCCCTGCAGCTTGAGCGTGGGTAAGTCGGTTTCAGGGGGGAAGCGTATGAAGACATCTATGTCCTTGTCTTCTGATAAGTCAGTGTCTTTGGCGGTTGATCCAACCAGGATGGGGTCTACTTGATGGGGTTTTAGTTCATTTAAAACCCTTGCAACCACTTCCCGCTCCCTTTTTTTCTCCTCGTGGGTTGGAGTAATATCCAGTAAAACCTCGTGATAGAGTTTTTTCACAAAAAAATTAGGGATTAATGATTAATTAAGCCCCCTCTGACCCTTATCGCGTTTAAGGTATATCCTGTGCCGGGGATTATAGCTTCTGTCGCATTTTAAGCAACTATGACGCCAGGGTTGCTTGATTTTCTTAAGTCTTTTTATCTCCATCCCGCAGGTGGGGCATGCGTATACGTAGCAGTCCACTGGATCAACCTTGATTTTATCTCGTCTACCCCCTCTTTTCTGAAACTCCCTCCAAAAGCGTTTGCTGTGGCTCGCCCTACCCCCCTTAAGATGGATGTATAGGTGGGTCATCTCATGTAGGAGTGTTTGGTTGACGGACTCCCACCCATATTGTTTCAGCAGGGGTAGTGAGATGTTTATCCGTTTCCTCTGGAAATTAATGCTTCCATGCGTGCGATAGGCTTTCATGCTGAATCTGACTTCATAGTCAGGCAGCAAGCCGTCAAACCGCTCATCGTTGAGTCGCCTATATTCTTTTTTCAGTTTTTCTGTCAGATTAATTATTTCTTCGTTTTTCCCGATCATATTATTTCCAGCAATTATTTTCTCCTCGCACAAGAATTTATTTTCCCGCGCTCCCTAATAATCGGGGAACATGGGCTACGTTTTTTACGGTGCCGCCCTGCAGGGAGCGCAGGACCGCGCGCTTCGGGCTTCCCACCACGCCGAATTAATCGACTACATAAAGTTCCTTGGTTTCGAGGTTGCAACCGAACATACACGCGGGAAGACAAGGAAGGAGTCAGCAGAATATCTTGAGAACTCCATTGGACCCCTACCTCCCCCAGGCGTAGAACGGACTAGGTATGTCCGAGACAAGATGATTGAGGCTGTTGAAGGCGATGCTGTTGCCTTGGTTTTCGAGGTTTCCCAGCCAAGCCTTGGCACAGGCATAGAATTTGCTCACGCCTACCTCAGACCCCGAATGGGCTTATCGGCCTGCCCCGTGCTTGCCTTATACCAGAGGGGTTTCTGGAAAAACAAACTATCAACTATGATAGCGGGCATAGATCCAGCGAAAACACCTCCCATCACCCAAAAACAATATGCCGACCTTGGTGAGGCTAAAAAAACAATAAAAAACTTTCTTAAACGGATATGAAACCCGTAAACTAAATCTTTTTGAAGCCTATCCCAGTCCCCTCCCTGGTTAAACTGTATTGGGTTTTACATAGAAACCGTTCATCGAATCCCCTGATGTCTGATTTGTTCAGCCAACCGAATCCATCTACTCCACGCCCCCTAACCCATTTTTTAAGTATTTTTATTGTTTCCTGGTTTCCCTGGCCCCTGCTTTGCCATTCAGAAACAACATAGCCCCCTCTCTTAGAGGGGGATGCGATTATCACGGATTCATGCCCTCTGCCGAGGCTGTGAAACAAGTCATGTTGTTCTGGATAGGTTTCACCCTCCAGGGGGTGTAGGTGGTATCTGCACATGATTTCTCCGGCAGGCGTCCTCGTGGAAACCCCGCTTCCCATCACAGGGTATCTGCCCTTGGTTGTCGGGTAATACCTGCCTAAATCCACAACAATTTCTTTTATCTCGCCTGTTGATACGTGCCTAATTTTATTGTCCAAACCCTTTGTGAAGTATCCCCCCACTTCGACTCCCTGCCTATCCATTAAATTGAATTGGTTATCCACTAATTCAGAGATAAACTGCCCTTGACTTTTGCCTAAATCAAGCAGATGCTGAGACCTGTTTTTTAATCTGCTTATTAGATAGAGTTTAATCTCCTCTTTATTGGATTGTGCTGTTTCAGCGGGATTGGCGTCTGAGACAATTTTTTCACTTCCATCCGGGAAGAGAATTCTTTTCCGCTTTATCAGGAAGGATTCTGTTTTCGGCCCCACTTTATATGATATGCAAAAATCATGTTCAGTTAAGTCTTTCGCTTTATTTAGGTGGTTGAACCAGGATCTAAGCTCCTTTTGCGGTAGGGTTTCGGAAAGCAAGTCAAGGCTTGGAACCCTGTTTTGTATCTCAATGGGGGCTGGAAGCCTTATGGTCCCCTTCGGCTGCCTATGCATACATATTTTTTGATATTTCTAGGAAATATATTAACTCACCACACACCCTTTATCTGTGTTTCACAGCGGGGGCAGACTCCTTTTCTCAGGTTGTTTTGTTTCACAGAGAAATTATGTCTTTCAATCAATAGGTTTTTGCATTCCGGGCAGTGGGTGTCCTCTCCTCCCTGAAGCCGTATATTCCCGGGGTAGATGTGTTTCAAACCCTTTTCCCTGCCTATTGAAACCGCTTTCTGTATTGTTTCCACGGAGGTTGGGGTTCCCCCGCCTCTCTTATAATCCGGGTGGAAGCGACTCACATGCCAGGGGATATCCGGGTCAAGCTCCGCCAGAAACAAGGCGACATCCTCAAGCTCCTTATTGGAATCATTTAAATCAGGGATTACAAGCGTTGTTACTTCAACCCACACCCCCCTCTGTTTGTAGTCTCTTATGCTTTCAAGCACTGGTTCTAGTTTGCCTGCGCAGATTCTCCTGTAGAATTCGTCTCTTGCGCTTTTCAGGTCCACGTTAACAGCATCAAGCAAGGGGATCACAGCCTCTCTTGCCTGGGCGCTGGTATACCCGTTTGAGACAAACACATTCGCAATCCCCGCCTCTTCAGCCTGTTTCATAACCTCAAGCGCGTATTCAAGGTATATTGTGGGCTCAGTGTAAGTGTATGCGATGCTCCTTGAGCCGGTGGCTTTAGCTTCACTGATTACCTTCTCAGGAGCCTGTTCCTTTTCAGCTAACTGGGTTATATCTGCCTGGCTTATGCGCCAGTTCTGGCAGAAGTCACACTTGAAGTTGCATCCTGGGCAGGCGATGCTAAAGCTTTTTGATCCCGGCAGGAAATGATAAAACGGTTTTTTTTCAATAGGGTCCGGGGATGCTGCGACCAGGTTGCCCCAGGAGTAAGTGTATAAACTGCCTCCCCTATTCTCCCTAACCTGACATAAGCCCCTTGAATCCTTCCTTATCCTGCAGTTATGCGGGCATAGGCAGCATTCAACATAATCCCCCCTATTCTTGTTAAACAGAGCCCTTCTCATCCTAGGACTGAATTAATTTTAGCTGTATTTATATTCACTAGTTTCTTATCATCAAGCTATGCAGGCAATTAGGGTCCCCCAGGATAGGGTTGGTGTATTAGTGGGGAAAGACGGTGAAACCAAAACTATGTTTGAAGAGAAAACCCACACCACCTTGAAAATATCTGGGGGGGTGGTGGAGGTCACAGGGGATCCGGTGGATGAATACGTTGCCTTAGCGGCGGTTCATGCCGTGGCTCGGGGATTCAACCCCAAAAAAGCCTTAAAGCTTTTGGACGATAACTTCTGCCTTGTATTGGTTGATCTTAAGGATTTTGCCTCAACCCCGAAGTCAATCAGAAGGCTTAAGGGCAGGGTTATCGGGGAGCGGGGGCGCACAAGGAAATATATCGAGCGTTCAACCGGCACCTACGTATGCGTATATGGCAAGACGGTGGGGATAATCGGGCCTTTTGAGGCGGTTGAAGCAGCTAAACACGCGGTGAATCTTCTTCTCTCAGGCGCCCAGCACGCCACCGCCTACCGGGAACTTGATATGAATCAATAGACCTACCGGGAACTTGATATGAATCAATAGATTATTTTCCGGGATTTTAATACAATCCCTGCTATTATTATATGTTAATAAAATCTTTTATAAAAGATGGCTCGCAAGAAAACCGTTGATGTTGAGAAGACCGCAGACGACATGTTCAAGGAGTTTAAGGAGGTTTCAGTCACAGAATTCTTCCGCAAAAACAAATCCCACCTGGGTTATGCGGGTAAAATACGCTCTCTTACGACCGTCGTCCACGAGCTTGTCACAAACTCCCTTGACGCCTGTGAGGAGGCGGGCATACTGCCTGAAATAACCATTAAACTAAAGCAGTTAGGTCAGGACCACTACCGCTTCACCTGCCAAGACAACGGCCCGGGAATCCCCATCAAACACATATCAAGTGTTTTCGGCAAGATGCTTGCCGGAACCAAATTCCACAGAAACATCCAGCTTAGGGGCCAGCAGGGTATCGGTGTTGCAGGGGTCACGTTGTTTTCCCAGATGACTACCGGCAAACCCGTTAAGATCTCCTCAGGCACAGGTTCAGGCGTCGTCCATGAAACCAAGTTAATGATTGATGTGCGCAAAAACAACGCTGAAATCGTTGAGGCAAGGGACATCAAGGACCGTTGGCGTGGGACCCAGATTGAGGGGGAGTTGAAAGGTGTTTTGTTTTCGCTTGCCGAATACGGCCCCTTCGAATACATGAGGCGCACAGCCATAGCCAACCCCCATGCAACCTTCACGTTCATCGATCCTGAGGGGCGTAAGACGACGTTTGAGCGTTCAAGCAAGAAGATACCTCAGAAACCCTGCGAAATAAAGCCTCACCCCAAAAACATGGACGTCGACGAGTTCATTCAAATGGCTAAGGCGTCCAAGGGCAGGCACGTGTCAAGTTTCCTTGAAACCGAGTTTTCAAGGGTAAGCAAAAGCAAGGTAGCGGAAATCCAGTCCACAGTCACATTTGATTTGAAGAAAAACCCTAGGAGACTGGCTTGGAGCGAGGCGGAAGAGATAGTCAAAGCAATAGCGGAGATCGATTTCATGGCCCCTCCAACGGAGGGATTATGCCCCATAGGCGATGATCAGGTTAAAAAAGCAGTGTTAAACATCCTTGAACCCGAGTTCGAGGCTACTATTGCTAGATCCCCCTCCGTTCATTCGGGGGGCGTGCCCTTCCAGGTTGAGGTGGCGGTAGCCTACGGGGGGAACGCGGGCAGAAACATCTCAGATGGGGGTCTTCGAACCGAGGTAATGCGTTTTGCAAACAGGGTCCCGCTTTTGTTTGACGCAGGCGGATGCGCCATACAGAAGGCGGTAAACAGTGTTGACTGGAAGCGATATGAGCTTAGGGATTTTGAACACTCCCCCTTCACAATATTCGTGAACCTGGTTTCAACCCACATACCCTACACGTCGGCAGGCAAACAAAGCGTCTCAGATGACGATGAAATAATCAAGGAAATCCGGATGGCTTTGATGGATGTGGGGCGGAAGTTCAAGCGCTACCACTCCAAAAAAAGAAGGGAATTCGAGAAGGAAGCCAGATACACGGCGTTAATGAAGTATTCGACTGAACTCGCATCCGCGGTGTCTCAGATAAACGGTAAAGACGAGCAGAAGATTCTAGGGGATCTCCAGGATTTAATTAAAAAGAAGCTAAGATATAGTGGAGGAAACAAGGAATGAGCGATAAAAAGGTCATAAAAAAAATAGGGGAGCTGGCAGACCAGATAGATAAATCCATTTCCGGGGAGAAAATACCCACAATGAAGGTTCCCTTAAGAAGCATATCCAACATCCACTTCGACGCTAAAAACAACCTCCTTCGTTTAGGCAAGAAACGCTCAACCCGGTCCTTTATGAACATAGCCCACTCCCGCCGGTTCATGCAGACTATGCTCATCGGCGCTAAATGCAAGGAGCTTGTTGAACGCGGCAAAACGGCGAGCATAAGAGAGTTATATTATCAACTTAAACACACTATTGCGGGCACCAAGGAAAACACATTCGAGGATCAAAGCGAATCCGACCCCCTGATAGTTGATCTGGAAACCATGCTTGAGGTTTTGCGCGAGGAACTGCACCTTAAAGCCGATGATAAGGGTAAGATAATCGGAAACATCGTAATCGAGGATACCGGGGACTTCATCGACTGCAGTAAATTAGGCAGGTCCGGTCTTGCCATACCAAGCATAGTGGAACACTATAAATTCCATGAAGTGAAAGCCGATTACGCTCTTGTGATAGAGACGGGCGCTATGTTCGACCGCCTGGTTGAGGAGAAGTATCACCAGAAAAACAATTGTCTTATGATCGCCACAAGCGGTCAGGCTGCGCGGGGGATCCGAAGGTTAGTCAACCGCTTAAACCGGGAGGTCGGTATGCCTGTGATCATGTTCACCGACGGCGACCCCTGGGGTTACTACATTTATTCCGTTATGAAGGCAGGTTCAATGGCGTTGGCTCACGAATCCGAGCGGCTGGGCACGCCTGAGATGAAGTTCGTAGGCATGACTATGACCGACATAGACTCCTATGGGCTTGAGAAGGTTACTGAAGGCCTAAAGGATGTGGATAGGAAAAGGATAAACGAGTTGTTAGCCTATCCCTGGTTTCAGAAGAAGCAATGGAAGCATCAGCTTAAGTTGATGGCTGAGAAGGGGGTTAGGATCGAGCAGCAGGCTTTAGCCAGTAAATCCCTCGAGTTTGTTGCAGAGGAGTATCTGCCTGAGAAGATATCCAAGGAGAACCTGTTGCCTTAATAGCAAAGCAATAAACATGGATTCAGAAGACGGCTGTCCCTGGGAGATACCCCAGCGCCCTGGAGAGCAGACCAACAAAAACCATCTTCTAGGATTAATCTGCGAGCTTAAATCCGTCTCCGTTTTAGCTGCCTCCTATAAGCTTGAAACCCCAATAGATGTTGTGAGTGTTTGGGCGAAGGAACTTGAATCCGACGGCCTGATTTCAGTGGATTATCAGGGGGTTGACCCCATATACACAATTACTTCTGCGGGACAGAACAAGCTGATGGGCATTGAAAAGGATTTGCGTGAGGAGCAAAGACAAAGGCTTTTCGAATCCTATTCCACTCCCATTGATTCAAACATCTCCGGTAAGTCCAGGGATTTCAGGGGGATGCTCCAAAAGATTGTGTCGGCGATACCTGTGCGATATGATTTTTTCGCCTTAATATCGATTTTGATTTCACTACGTCTTTTCTATCTTTTCATCAGAGATCCTAACACTCAAGTCTATAGTTTTTTCTTCGGCTCCCTGTTGTTTTCCGCGACTGTCTTCTTCTATCGGAAGTACCGCAGAATCCATAAGAGTGATGAGTCAGTTGATTTCATTCAGTGGCTTCCGAATTTCATAGTGGAAAACAGGGTGTACATTACGACTATCTTGATTGCGTTCTCCCTGGTGTATGTTTTAGGTTTGATTTGGCTTAACCCCTCTGATTTGCCTTTTTATTTGTTGCTCGCAGTTTTTTTGGTTTCAATCGCAGTCTTGCCC
>WJJK01000114.1 GCA_014729705.1 Candidatus Altarchaeales archaeon
CTAAAGCCGTGGGCTTCTAAGAGCTCGCCCCAACGCAACCGCCGTAAGGCGCTGCGAAGGGCGCTCTACAGACTCCAGCCCGAGTCTGAGTATATTGATCGATGCATTTAAATCTCGGTCTATCGAGAGACCACAATGAGGACAAGTATGAACTCTATCCTTCAAAGTTTTGGGCACCTCGTAAAGGTTCTACAAGGTTATGATATCAGATAGAGAGACTCAGAAACTCCACACTCTTTCAGGCAGCTCTGGAAGGTATAGCGAAATTATTAAACTACGCTATGGCCCAGATTATGGAAGTGGTTTTTTGGGTCTTTTTCAAGCTCTATTTCAGGGAAGATTGATAGAGGTCATACGAGACCCGGGCCCTCCATACGTGGCTGAGAAGGACATACCTTTGATTGCCCGCACTCTATGTAACTTGGCAGAGGGCATAGGTAAGTCTTCTTCTATACACCCGTCCTATAGAAAATACATGTCTAAATCGAAAGAGTCGAATGTATCTACGGACTCCTTATTCGAATAATCTTTTGTGGAAGCTATTATGGTCTATTACACGGCACTTAAAATCTATGTAGGGATTGAGATTCCAGATACATCGTTATATACGACTGAAAGAGTTAAGGCTTTTGATCACGACTACACATATTCTAAAGATTTTTTGTACTCTCCAGAATCAGGTAAAGCTTTATGGAAAAACGCGCGTACTAAAGTTTTTTACTTTTGACCAGGATGAATATGAAGAAAGTTATAATGAAGAAACGAAGTCCTATAGTCTTACCTATGTAGATGTATCATCTTTTACGCACATTACACAGATACGCGGAGGCACAACACACCACCTCATAGGATCGTTGTACTCAAATATAACTCTCTCTAACAAAGTATTCTTCAAGGCCTTATCAGGAAGTGTTACCGAGCCGGAAGACTCTAACATCTTAGTAATTAAGAATTCTCTCTATGAGGTTTTGTCTCTTAATGAAATAGGACTATGGAAAGAGGCTTTATTTGGGATGTATGTGGTTCCTGAGTCTTCCACATTAGACGACACCACGCAAGTTCTTGCATAATCTCTTAATAATCCTCACAAGGTGATATCCATATCTAATATTGACAAGGAGATGGCATATGCCTTTGTATGTCTACAAATGTGCCGCTTGTGGCCATGAGTTCGAGGAAATCGTTGCTTATAATAAGCGCGATGAGTCTTTGGCCTGTCCGCAGTGCAAAGAAGAAGAGTCATCAAGGCAGGCGATACAGCCCTTTGGCATTAAAACGAAGTTGGATCCTAAACGGGACACCGTCTACTCTCCTAAGGAAATAGACAAAGTAGTAGGGGAGAAATCTGAAGAGAAATGGGCTGGCTACAATGAAAAGTGGAAAAATATGTATGAGCGTCGACAGGGCGCTAGATGGAAGGGTAAAAAGGTTAAGAGCTTAGACCTTCCAAAAGATACTGAAGGAGCCTCAAAGCCCATTATGGAGTTAGGTAAGAAAGAGTCGAAGGAGCTTAGGAAAGAGTTTAGTGATGCACTTAAAGAGCATCGGGCAGAAAGAAAGAGTAAGGGCCTGAAACAGTTCGACGCACCGGGAGCCATCATAGAGGATTAGGCGACCAATAATCTCTTAATACTAAATGCAAATAAGATTCAATCACATATAGTGGTCCGTACCTTATGGTACGTGGGTCAAAGCCCGTAGAAATCTAGATGAAATTATATCGTACATCGTTCCCGGTAAATGATTAGTTGAGAATATAAAAGGAGAGAACGAAATGGCTATAGGACCACTCGAGTCTTTCATTTTCCCGAGCGTCATCGTCAAGACGAATCTTGAGGCGGCTGGCGTACAGGCAGCAGGTGACCTTCGCTTTCCAGCCATCATAGGTACGTCCGCCGAAGAGCAGCGGGTATCTGATTTTGAGATGGTCAGGGGTTCATCTGCGACAGCTGACAACATCATACTTGATGAAGATGTCAGTAGTCAGATGCTCGGCACCAACAAAAGCTTCACAGTACAGCATGTCCCGATTGTTACAGGTGATGGTTCTGGGAGCGCGGCTACGTCTCCTCAGAATGTGATCGTCACAGTCAATAATGAGAGTGTTGCCGTTAACTCAGTTAACGGGTTGACTGGTGAGGTCGTTTTGGTGCAGATCCCTGCCGC
>WJJK01000004.1 GCA_014729705.1 Candidatus Altarchaeales archaeon
CAGTATTACTTAGAAGAGATACCTTCATGCAGCACACCCCCAGGACCCGCTGACTTAGGAGGACAGATGGTAGTCCTAAGTAGCGGAGGCACTTCTAGGAGACTTACGTGGCCCTATGAACTTGTAGATACCACTCTATATGGAGATGACCGTGATTACCAGGTAGCTAAGTTCCCTATCCTTAATCAAAAGGGTGAGCTTGCTCAATCCTCAGACATTACAGTTTCTGTGGGTATGCCTATAGTATCAGGCACGACTAAGATTCTAAGTTACGGGACATCGAGCACGATTCTTAGTAGCATGGGTACTGACTGGACAGGAGTACAAGACGGAGATATCCTCATACTACAAGTAGAGAACTACCTGGATAACACGCTTATCTATGCTATTTCTAGTGTAGATGCTCTTGCGGGCACTATCACTGTCCCAAGTGTGATCCCTCAGATGCAGGCTACTTTCTCCTACCGTATCGTAAGATTCACAACTGTTAGTGATGCTGTAGAGGATGTACGTCCATTACTGGGCCACGTCCGCGTGAATTTCTTACCCCCTGCCGGGTCTATCGTGCGTTTTAACTATTACTACACGTCATATCGACGTAACTACCTTATGGTGCCCGATGAAGAAGAGCAACCAGATCCTTTCTGGAGCTATGGTGGTACGCAGTATACGTACGATACTTACTACGGAGCGTATGATCGATATACGATGCTCTCAGACGGAGGGGACCGCAGCAGTCCGAGAGATTCTTTTTGGCCTTGGAGTAAGCTAAAGAAAATAGGGTATAGATATCGTGCATTCACGCTTTCTAACACTCCTACTTTTAACTCTGAAACTTTGTCCTTGAATGAGTCAGAAAAACAGGGACTTCGCGCTTCTTTGGGACAATACGGCAGCAAACTTAATGAATTCGATTTGATGTTTAGTCCTGAATTCCTCACGGATACGGATAAGAATGTCATTTTGAATGATAAGTATTTGCAGAAGAATCTACCTGCTGTGACGGAGCTACAGCCTGGAGTACCCCCTTTCGTTAAGACACACACAGACGATGGACACTACAAGCTGTCATACCATGCGGACGAGACGGATACCTATGATGCAAATCTAGAGGGAGGCCAGGATTTAGCAGGTTCCTTTACGATTATAGATCCGGACAACTCAGGTATCATTGATTACAACAACGTCTGTGAGTTTGAGGATAAGAAAAATATACAGCTATACGCTGATTTAAAGTTAGTAGAGCAGGATAACGGGGGGTACGACGCTACGCTAAGCTCCATTTGCGATGCTGGTGAAGCGATACCATTCCGGACTACAATGATCGAGCAGTATTATCCAAACCGTGAACTGAGGCTTACGGATTACCTTGATTTCATAAATCAGGTTCCTACGGAGTATAAGACCGGCAGCATCAAAGTTTTGGTAGAGTCTGCTATTGTTAAAAGCCGCACTACTAATTTCCTTGCGCTCCGGGTAGGGGATACGTTCACAGTTAAGGATGTACCTTTCCAGGAAGATGGAAGTACTGTCTATAAAGATCTAGAGTATGTGCTTGTAGAGGTTATAGATGTACAGACGGGTAAATTCCATAAGCCATTTGAAGGGCCCAGCGGAGAGTATAATTTCGATCTCGTTCGGATGTCTACGCTGGCCGTTGATGTAATGCTCAACGAAGTAAACAGGGCTCTTATCCTTAATGGTAAGATAGGATACACATACGGCATACCAGAAAGTGTTTTACAGCATTTCCCGGGGTATGGCGATACGGGGACAAACTATGTTTTGAATTTCCCAGATCCTGACCCGGACCCATACCCTCGGAATCCAGACAACCCTTGGATATCTAATCCAACAGGTATCGAGACGTATCCTATAACCCCTTTCGTTATTGATGGGAATACGACACAGACTAACAGGACTATAGGGTTTACGGGCCTAGTAAGTACCTCCCAGATAATAGATGCCGACGGTAACTCATATGGCTATACGGGATACGCAACAGGTTTAACTGGCCCAAGCGGGGCTTTGGATTTAGGTATCACTGGACCTGTAACAGATGTGAACCCCAGAATACAGACTGATGACGATATCTATCAGGTACCGGCAGGGAGCACAGGGATCTACACTTCTTACAGTGAAGCAGAGTATCGGGTTCAGTGGCGTAATTGGGACCAGGATCTGATGATCGTCACGTTTAGTGTGGGAGAAACAGGCGTTATCGTAGAGGATCCATTTACCCTTTTAGATGATGTAGGAGAGGGTATAAAGCGGTACTACTGGAATGTGAGCACAGGGTCTATAGAAGAAAAACTCTTCCACGGAGCCGTTTTGGAGACTTCAGAAGAGGTTATTGCTAGTGTGGCAGCTGCAAGCTACCCTAATGGCTTAATCCTCCTTACTCAGGATCAGGTAGATGCGTTGAACGCAGGAACAAATCCTGCAACGTACAACCTGACGGATGCAAACTATCAGTTGAATAGGCGCATCGTAAGAGAGCTCTTACAGGATAACTCGGTGAGAATCACCGAGATCCAGGAGTTCATAGCCTTATAATAGCAAAATAATCTATTAATAGTTTGGATATAAGTGAGAGGTGTCGCTTAATCCATATCAAAATTCGACAAAGGACCTTCTAATGGGTTTCTTCTCGGAAAGAATTAGTAAAATACGACAGACATTTCGGGTGGCTGGAGTCGTCCGTGAGCAGGAAGAAACTCCTTCCTTAAAAGGTAAGATTTTTCTTAAAGCTTATGAGGGTGATAAGCTCGTGTATGAGTATGAGAGCCCGAATGTAATCGTAAATACGGCTTCAGTGCTCATAGCACGTCTTCTTAAAGACAGCTCGGAACCTACAGCGGGCATATCTTATTTAGCAGTAGGGAGCGGTAATAACTCCTGGGATAAGTTTGATCCACCAGCACCCACAACATCCCAGACAAGACTCGAGAACGAGTTCTACCGCAAGGCTGTCGACTACAAAACTTTTGTGCATCCGGAAACGGGTGAGCCTACTACGTCTCAGACTAACATCGTTGATTACTCCACCTCGTTTTCAGAGGCACAGGCTGTTGGCCCAATCGTGGAGATGTCCCTTTTTGGGGGAGATGCCACGGCGGAGCTCAATACGGGTACGATGGTAAACTGGCGTACTTTCCCGGTTGTGAATAAGACAGCCTCTATGACGCTGACTGTAATATTTAGGATCACTTCTTAAATGAAGCATTTGATTAAAAAGGTGTCCGCATCAAGAGCGAATATCATCACTCACTTCAAAGTGGGTGATGATACGTTAAATGTAGTCCAACGCGATGGATGTATCCGCGGAGTACTTAATGGATATGAGATCTTCAGCACTCCACATGTTAAAGAAGCAGGGACTACATTTGGGTACTTTTTAGAGAACCTGTTGTCGAACCTTGTATCTAACAAGAAACCGACACAGGTTATAATCTTTAGGAAGTCTCCTCAGAGTGACCCGGAAAAGTCATATATGCGTAAAGTAGTGCCAGACCTGAAACACGCCGTAGGTCCTAAAAAAGTGTGCCTAAAAAGGATGCCCGTAGATGCAAGTGAGATACGGGAGACACTTTTGCCAGATTTTAAAGTAGAGAAGACTCTGAATTATGATTGCATGGCACATAATCTGAAAGTGTTCGGTAAAAAAACCGCATCACTGTGCGGGGGGTTAACTCGAGTAAAAGACGACGCCATCATGTTAACCCGCAAACGTCTCGTTCAGTCTATGTGGGGGTCAGATAAGGTTCAAAAGATCCTAGATGATATAAAGGATGATGTACACTCTGATGAGCGCTTTAAGAAAATAGCTCTATATAATCAGGTCATGCAGAAAGCTTTGGGTCGCCTTGAGTACAAGATGAAAACTCAAAAGTTTTCTTCAGACATAGAAGAAAAGCGTATGGTCAGTGATGTACTGATACCTACAATAATTGAGAACTACGACAATCTAAAAGGTGTTATAGGGGCTACAGTAGGTGCTGTCACCCCATTAGTTTATATAGATGATGCTTTCAAGAAGCACACTAGCTATCCAGCAAAGTTTTTCTTGTCTCAGGAGCTCCTAGACGCTTTGAAGCAAGACTATGATGGTCTGGTGCGCTTTGCTGTTCAGATACCGAAAATTGAAGAAATGGTAATAGACCCGCTGGCCTTTATCAAACTCAGGTGTTTGAGTGAGATGGTAAGCTCGTAGGATAAGAATAATATGGCAGATAATTTTAGCACAGAACAGAGTAGAGTTCTTACCGTTTCAGATCGCAGCCTAGATAATGTTGTGTTCTTGGACAACAGGCCCCCATTGTCTTCTGAGTGGAACCTCATCAATCAAATAGGTAATGATAAGGCTCAAAGAGAACTGCGCTTAGGCTATCCTTCTGGTTGGGTAAAAGTTGGAGACATCTTAGACGGTGTCGCAGAAACTAACGCATTATCCGGTCAAGTGGTCGCTAACTCGTCATATACTGCGAATACTTTCAAGCTCATATCACGTGATGATAATGTAGCTGTTGTAAACGGATGGCCCGTTCTTGTGCAAGGCACAAGTTCCTCAGACGACAACAATGTCATAACTCTTTCAAGCCCTGGTGGGCAGCTTTATGATTTTGTGTTCTTAGAGGTTTGGCGCAAGCTTGTTTCATACAATGATTCTTTGTATCCCTACGGTAATGTTACGCAGACGCCGTACACGAATAACGAGATCTATTATTCTGCTGTAGGAGCTGAGACAACTAAACGAGTTCAGATACAGTATCGTATCCGTTCCAAGTCAATTAATACGGTACTTGACGCAGAGAGTGATGTTTTCAGCACGGTTGATATCTATCCTATCGGGGGGCGTACAACCGGGGAATATACGTTTAATACCTTCAAGCGCTATGGCTCTGACGATGCGGGTCTCTATATAGCTGGAGATGGTTCGTCTACTAGTCAGAGTGAGCTTGCAACGGTGGACGGGTATGTGTACGCCATCCCGATGTTTCTTGTCGCACGTAGAGTGCAGACCACATCCATATTTAACGCCACTCAGCTTCGTAACACTTATGTTACGAAGCAGCTTCAGAGTGACGGGTACAGATTAGATAGACCAGATAGTAAACTAGCAGATGTAGTCTATGCAGATGACATAGTAGACTTTAGACATAAAATTCTCACATCAGGGAAAGAGCTCGAAGAGACTCTTGATAGAACCGTCGATAAGCTCGTGGCAGGAAATCTTACTACAGCCCTTAAGCGCAGTTATGACGCTGACGGGCAGGCCAGTTCTGCAGCTACAGGCGGTTCTTCCCTGATGAAAGTGGAGCGCGTCAACAGTACCGGTAGTGACAACATCCCGAACATCGGCACAGGCGACAGCTGGAGACGCGCTTACACCAATGCTGAGGTTACGTTGGATCACAACGTGATTGAGGTTCCTAAGAATAATGGGAGTCAGTGGGCTGCAGGCACTATCACGATTAGTTCATTTTTTAGTAAGAGCTATGGAAGCATCGCGAGTGTTGATGGTGTTTATTCGGCGGGGGCTAAACCCCTCGGCGCACTTGTGACCGGTGTTACTTACAGTACGACTACTATTACGATAAACCCAACCAGCAATTTAATAGGTACCGATAAGACGGTGTATATGGAGTTTACGTTCAAGTACGCCGCATCTGACAGCGGGTTTAAGGACGTACCTAAAGAGTTCCTGGAGTTCTCAAAAGGCACCTATTTGCCGATAGCGACGCATGATAATGATGTCCTTCTTCGATTCAATGATAGTCAAGAGTTGCTCGATTTTGGTTCGAATCCTGGTGTGCACGACCCGGGAGATACTTCCGTAAACGATGCCCTTCATTATGCAGGTGGAAATTACACTGAAGAAGTTAACATCGGGCATGATATGGTGATCTACCGTACGTCTAATGGCAGCGCCAAAGTTACACTCAACTTAAGTAGCAGTAAGTTGAATGGGTACTACATACATGGAGTCAAATCGGTACAGCTCGCTTCTGGTGGAAATCCTCTGAACTTCTCAGTAACTCGGGCGATCACAGGAAGCACGGATACCATAACAAGTTATACAATCACAGTTGCCGGGTACGCCAACACTAATCTAAAGATTGCGCTATACACAGGTAGCATCAATATAGGCACGATTTATTCTGCCGCGAATTCTTTCAAATTTTTTGAGCTGAATAAGCAGGGTCGGGGAATCATAGACACCTACGAAATGATAGATGTGCGCGTCACTGAAGGAACCCCCCTTGGTACGTATACCATCGATACGGGCGACAAGCCAATTATTGCTTTTGCTACAAAAGCGCGGACAGATAGTGGGTATACTGTAGGAACACCGTTTGCCTTTAAAGAATCTGATGGTACTCTGGTGGAATTTACAAACACACTATTCAATCGAGATCTTCCTGTACTAGATAGCAGCGCGTACACAACGACGTTATTGCCAACAAGAGTAACGTTTAATGCCCCCGCTTCTAGCGGAACCCTTAGGGTTCCAGTATTGGTGCACAGCTATGTGACGGCTGCAGAAACCCCATACAACTGCTTCTATAAGATGAATCCATATCAGGGTATTTTGTCGAGCACTTCGTCGTACTACGGTAAGTTCGTGCTCGAGGGTAAAGCAATAGTCACCACTTTGGGCTCAGGGGCAATTTCGAATTACTCGTACTCTACGGGGACCGCTACCTTCACAAGTGGTTCACGTGCAATAGCTGGTGTAGGAACTAAGTGGTCGAAACATATTAAAGCCGGGGACTATATCCGTGTGAGCGGAAAATCCCTGTATTTTCGTATCCTTACAGTGACGGATGACACAAATCTAGTACTCGCTGAGAACTTCCAGGGGTCTCTTACAGGTTCACTGAGCTATGAGATCGTAAGATTAGATGTGCCACAGGATGGTATCTCTAATGTCATAGATAGAATGCCTACGTATTTTGTATCTGACTCCACGGGTAGCTATATCACTGACTATAGAGGTAAATCAGTAGAGATGTCTCTTGATGGTTATGACACGACACTACTGCTCACAAAACCAGCTATCAAGCGTCAGGATCCGATGGTCGCTCGAGTCAACGATTTCAAGATAGGCTCGGGCAGTAAGACTAATATCCGCGGGCGTTATGATTTTGTGCTTAGTGATAGCACGAATGAGGCATACAAACTGTCACCAGATGGAAATCCTAGACCGGACATTAGATACGCGGGTCTCCCATTAACGGGTGTTACAGACGGCTACAAGAAGGTTTACCAGACCTATCTTGTCAGTCGCTCTGGTAAGGACCTTCTTACCGGCGACCCAAACCTTACAGGGAGACTGTATTTAGTAGTGGTCTCTGGTGAGACGATGGATGCGAATGAAAACGTGCTCACGACGTTCTCAGACACGGACACAGTAGATGTGTTCGAGCTTGTTGGACGGCCGGTCATAAAGGCTGATTAGTTATGGTGGATAAGAAAAGAATACATGGTGTCCTAAAAAGAGTCTTTGCGGCTAAGCAAGAGCAGGACACCCAGGATCCTACAGCGCCTGTTAATCCTGAGACGCCAGCGCCTCAGGCACCTCAGGTCGCTGCCAATCGGAAGCGTTACTACTTTTTCGATGCGCAGCCCGAGAATGCTATAAGTTTCACTGCTCTTAAGGATATACTACAGGGACAGTCCGCTGAGAAGCAAGCTCTTATACAAAAGTTACAAGGGGGCAATAGTGGCCCGTATATGGCTGACTATTTTCAGTGGAAGAAAGTAGTCGTGGCTACGAATCAATATAGCCAGGATGGTAAGAGTTATGTGGTGTATGAGTGTGACTTGTCTCCTTTTGGATCAAAGATTGTAGGTACTGAGAAAGTTACTCCTCAAGATGCAGGTACGACCGCGGAACAGATTGAGAAGGACTTCTTATTGTTCGAGGATAAGAGGGGTAACAGTAACATCATCAATCCTGATAAGTCCGGGGAGTCTGTTTATATCGACGCTGAGCCTCCAGGAAATATCGCGCGAATAGTTTTGTCCGGCGCGCAGCCTGCAGGCAACCTTATGAATTATGATAATTTTGAACGTAAGTATGACCAATATCACATATGGGTACCGAATTTATCGCAACTTATGTTACCAAATATGGAACAGCCCCAAAATGATGATGTCCCTGGAGGCCATTATCGTGGAGGGCAAAAAGCATACAATCAGTTTGTTAAGCCGTTTGAACAAGAGGCAGAGAAGCAACAGCAGGTTCAGAAGCCTGACCAGCCCTCTCTCGGTGAGCAGATTGAACAGGATAAGTCCGATGTATTCGAGCCTGTAGATCAGCAGTCTCAGGAACCGAACAAGGGGGACTACGTGGACAAGAAAGCAGCCGAAAAAGATAAGAAGAAAGCCAAGGGAGACTTTTCCTCAGAGCCATACTCTGGAGGTACTAATGTCATGCAACAGCTCGTCAAAGATCAGAGAGCTTGTATGAATATACGTCGTGCGGCACGGAATGTTGTAGCTGCCTATCAATCGGTAACGCCAGCTACCTCACCGACTTCTACTAATTCCAACAAACCTAAGATAGAAGTCACGCACGATCCAAAGAAGAACAAAGAAAAAGCCCAGGCTTTGGAAGACTATGCAGAGAAGCAGGAACAGCTTCAAGCAGAGATAAAAAAGGTGCAAGAACAAACGACGAATACCTTCAATAAACAGTCGTCTCTTATACCTTCTAAGACTAAGCAGAGCGTTATCCGTCGTTTTATGCAATAACAGTAACTTAGAGTGTATCGTTACCATTTTTGGATTGTTTGTGCTGTGTTTTATTTTTGGAACATACAAGGATGCGTAAGTCCTTGTATTTTAAAAACGTATAGCATTTTTTCTTAGAAATTGCTTTATTCTAGATTGACC
>WJJK01000115.1 GCA_014729705.1 Candidatus Altarchaeales archaeon
ACAGAAGAAAAACCCCAAGAGTAGACCCGAATCCTCTACCTCTATCCATATCAACTGGCCTTCAAAGGATCTTATCCCTCAAGACAAAAATATGGAGGAACTCCTATTTAAGGATGCTCTTTGCTTCGGCTATTACGACCACAAAAACGATCACTGCAAAGGGTGCCCACTTCAGTTCAGATGTTCTGAGGCTTTCAAACAACACCTGAAAAGGCTCGAGAAAGAAGCCCGAAACACCTCCTCAAAACCCAAGGAAAAAGAAAAAAAGGAGGTTGATAACGAAATCTTTCCAGAAAGGGAAAGCCTTCTAAATGGTCAGTGCCAGGCATGCAGGAAAAAAATTAAACGAGGGCAACCAGCAACCTGGGTGAAAGACTACGGAGAGGTGCACCTTGCCTGCATCGAGAACCAACTCGTTTTATGAGGAGCCTGCATCCTCATAAAACGAGTTGGTTCTCGACTCGAAGCAAAACAGTCCAACCTTTAAGCGGGCGTTACCCGCACGAGTTTCTTACCTTTACAACAGTGCCTAACCGGTTGAAGAAGCCATTTTCTCATTATTCTTCTCCTGGAGAAAACTGGAAACCGGAGTCTCCAACAATCCTGTGAAGGAAATAACTTGTCCCCGAGGAAAGGAACCCAAAAATGGGGAGTCCTAACCAAAACACAGGGAAAAGATACCACCCACACATCCAGAATATAGAGAAAATCAGGAGACCCACCCAGAACCCAATACACATCGGACAATGGAAGAATCTCCTGTCAGGCCTAAGCTTCTCCAGAAGATGGCTGTAAGCAAGAATGCCGGTTAAACCATAACAGCTGAGAATAAAAACAAACAGGCTCAACATATCTCAGCCCAAAAGAAGGGTTGGAGACCGAAACCTCCAACCCTTTCGCAGAGGGAGGTGTCAAGCTTTCGAGTCAATAATATCAGCATCGTCCGGAATGTCTTCTCGGTCCCGGAGATCATTCTCCCACTGATGTTCACGGAAGTCATGAACCCAGTCCTCATAACACTCTGCACAAAAACGGAACTGAATTTTCTCGTGCGGTCCTCCCTGATGGTAAACCCTCACGTTGATTCCTTCCATCTCATTCCGAAGGAGCCATCGCCCGCACGCTTTACACTCGGCATACTTTTCCTGCTGAACTGCCTTCTGGTAATTCTGCTGCCGTGCAACATGGCGTGGATTTGGTCCCTGCTGATAGTACCCCCGATTAGGAGGGGGAGGAGGGCCGTAATTTTGAGGCGGTCCGTAATACCCTCCAGGAGGGGGAGGGGGACCCCAAGGCTGTTGAGGATACCCGCCGCGACCACCATAACCCTGGGGAGGACCTTGCCATTGACCTCCCCACTGCTGCTGGGGAGGTGGACCTGAATTTCTGCGAGGTCCTCTTGAGCCTGAATTTCTGCGAGGTCCTCTTGAGCGATTGTTCCTTCGTGTTCTGTTTCCCCTATTCTCGGAGGCTCCCTGCTGCTCTTCACCGTCCCAGGTCTCTTCATCCATGTCTTCCTCCACTTCTTCGTACAGGTCTGCCGAATTAATCACGATCTACTCCTTTTTCACACCCTATCAAGGGTTGATATCAGCCTCTTCCATTTCTGAGAGGAATTCAGAAAGGTCCAGAGCTTCTATTTTAGCCTGGACCAACATCAAAAGAATCTTTTGAAGAACACCATAGGAGACTGATACGTTTGGTACACTACATGTACAGTGTTCCTCACATGAGCATTCTCCCAGATACCCTATTATGATCTTATTCAGAATCTCTTCTACCTCATTCTCTATCGCAGGGTCTAAGAAAAGGTAGTTGTCCTGATCTTCCAAAACCTTCAATAGATTTTGGACAACCCCACCAACTTTTTCATTGTATTGTTTATCCACAAATCTCCAGGTAACCCATCTCGATTACCCCCTACGATTCGACCTTAAATATAAACGGGCAACTTTCAAGGCCCTTCCCAATTCGGATGAACCTTCAGTATTACTACTCTGCATACGCACCACTTTTTTGAAAAAATCTTCCTTTAAGAAAGGTCCAAATTTTTTTTCTGTCCCTGGATCCATCTTACCCTGCACATATCTGACGAACATTCGGGCAAAATCTGGCTCCTCTACCTTCCTAGAAAGACCCCAGACATTTTGATTTTTTGGACGAGCCATCACCGACTGAAAAGCCCGGCGCTTCTCCAGTGGTAGGTACCCATAATAGAACTTGTTCCCAAAAGAATAAAGAAGGGCGTCCTCCAGGAAAGGTCC
>WJJK01000116.1 GCA_014729705.1 Candidatus Altarchaeales archaeon
ACCCCAGCCCTAAGTCTTTTTTTCCGCCTGTTTTTTTGGCGTCCGCCTCGCCTTCAGCGTATTTCTTTCTGAGCTCCTCAAAACCTTTGCCCTTTGAAAGCTCTTTTTTCAGGGAACTTATGTAGTCCCCGCCTCCTCCCTCTGTTTCGCGAGCCGGTTTTGAGGTTATGCTTTGGAAGAAGTCCTCCTCCGTTGATTCGCTGGATCCCTCTTTCTCCGCGGTTTTCTCTTTGTAGGGGGACATCCCCTCTTTCATGTCCTCGGACTTGCTTAACCCTGATACCACAGTGTCTTGTTCGGAGTAGTTGGTTTTCTGGTTGTATGATTCCACTACCTGGCTCCAGTCCACGGCGCCTTTACCGCCGGGTGACGGGGTTTCTCTGGCTCTGTTTTGTTGGGTTTGTTTTTGTATGTCATCATCCATTGCGGCTTTCACGAAGTCTTTGGCTGTTTTAACGTTTCTTCGGCCGTCGGCTTCCCCCAACGCCCTTCGAGGTTGTTTGCTCCCCCCTAAACTGGACCGACTTTCGCTTAGTTGTCTGCCGCCAGGAGCTGCTGATTTTGACCTGCCTTCCCGGGAGCCCCTCCCAGGGGTCTTTGGGGTGTCTCCGCCTGCGCCTCCCGTATAGCTTCCGCCTTGGGCTGAGTATCCTATGCTGGCATCCCCCCCAAGGCTTCCCCCACTCCTACCCATTAGGCTGTCTGGCCGTGTGAATCCGGGCATGACTTTTCCTCCTGCTACTCCCGTGCCGAGGGCCATCATCCGCTCGAAGCTTGCTTCGTGGGCGAATTCCCCGTGCGCCAGTGGGAGGGAGGAGGGTCCCTGTCCCTGCAGTATCCCGCCTGCCGCAACCATCCACACCCTGCCTGACCCCAGGCCTACGGCGGCTATTCCCGCCCCCACCCAACCCAGTACTCCTCCTTTAAGCAGGGGTGCTGCGGCGAAAAGTATTAATCCCGCCATAACGCTCATAAAGGAGAGCATCTTCGATACGCTTGGCATACCCGTTGCGTTGAAGTCGTTTATGATGCTTATGATTACAACCAGGATCAGCGCCTGCAGCACTGGGGTGAATATCCATTTAAGTGAGTTGGAGAGCCACTTTTGTCCGTATCCCCGGGTTAAGTCGAAGCTGTATAGTGCTACTATGAAGGGGAAGAAGACTCCGTAGAATAATATCATCAGGAACCGCCAAAACAACACGAGTCTTGCGATAAATAATATGATGCAGGCTACTGGGGTCAGAAAACAGCTTCCAAGCATACCCCCCCAGACTGTTGCGGTACGCAGGTCCTTGAATTCCTCGGGGGTTATTGAGAAGGGTTGCCCTAAGTCTAATTCAAAGAACCCCAAAACGTTTATGCTGGTGGCTTCGGTGTTCAGTATCCATTTCACGAGTTTCTCTGAGAAGTCTATTAATGCTTGGTATAGCATGGGGGCGAGTACCACGACTACTGTTCCTAAGAGAAGCTTTATTATCATCGACCGCGCCCGCGCCCGGCCCCGGGGGGAGCCTGATTTCAGGATGAAAAAAAGAGCGCAGAATAACACTGCGACGATGTAGAAGGGAATCATTATTTCAATGAAGTTGCCTGTTAACTTGTCTATGTTTCCCGTGGTTTCGCAGGAGGGGTTGGTGGGTTCACAGTATAGTGTGGGGTTCCATTGTAGGTCGTGCCAGAAGCTTATGAAGTTTTTTTCAATGAATGATCCGAACATTGTTGTCGCTTCTTTTTGCTGCTGGTGCATGAGGTCTGTTTCATCCCTGGCGAGTGCTGTGTGTGTCAGCAAGAGTGTGAGGATTAATATCGTTGTTGCTTTACCTGCTTTCATCCTCCTCCTCTTTGACGGTTTCTTTCACTGCTTTTTCGTATAATTCATCCAACTTTTTTTGGGTGTAGCCTTGTTTATGCAGTTGCCTTTCTTTTTCCGCTGCTTTCTCTTGTTTTACTTTTTTTTCTTCGTATTGTTTTCGGGCGCGCTCGTATAGGTCGGCGTCCATGGTGTATCCGCATTTTTCGCACAAGTATTGTGTTTCTTTTAGGGTTATTGTTTTCCCGCAGACGGGGCATTTGTTTTCGTTGAAATATCCTTCCCAGTCCACCAGGAAAAGGCGGGTGGTGTATCCCTGTGTTTTATGGTTTTTTATGTGTCGGTAGGCGTCAGCAAGTGTTTTCCCCTCTTTCGCATCTTCTCTGAGGGTTTTCTTGTAGTATTCAACTATTTTTTCTTCGTCTTCTCGGTCCATCATTTGATGTGTTGGGTGTAGTTGTTTTGGATTGCGTTGTAGGCGTTTTCAGCTGCCTGCGCGAACCTTTTGTCCGCCGGGTTTCTGAGGTTGTCCATGACGGTGTCCCTTAAATCTGTAGTGCCTAAAACCTTGTTTTCCTGGCCCCATAGGTTCACTAGGTTCAAGAGTTCCGCGCGCGAAAACCTTGACCTGTTGCCTAACTTCTTTTGAACCTGGTTTAGCGCCTCCTCGGTTATCTGTTTTTGTGATTGCTCCTGCATACGTCTTTGGGTTGTGCCTTCCTCCCCCACCGAGTATGCGCTTGCGTGGGCTTCCTGCAGGAACACGTCTAGGGAGGCGCCGCCGACGGTGTCCTCAAGTTGTTTGAGTGTGGTTATCCCGCATTCCCCTGCCACGGTCTTCCGTATTTCAGGCAGCCTCTCTTCTCCTTCGGGGTGCCGCATCTCGTGTATGAACACATCGTCTCTATACGTTCCCCTAATCTCTTCCCTGCTTTTGCCTTGACGTATTTGTTGCGCTATTTTCGCTGTGTTCACGTTCACAACCGCCCCGTCTTTGTCTAATCTAACTGTGGCGGGGTCGGCGCTTTCCGTGTCGTGGGTTAAGCTGATGCTTTTGATTTTCGCATCTGGCCTGTGTCTTCGGTGGACTACGTGGGCCTGCCATATCATGTCGTTTAACGTCTCCCGGAAGGTGGTTTGTTGCTTTGCATTCAAACCTGTTTCGGCTGCGCCTGCCACCGCCTCATCTATCTCGGCTTTACTGAGGTAGTGCGATTCTAAAGCCTCCTGCCTGGTGTTCCATATGGCAAGGGACCTGCCGAAATCTTCTTTGTCGTTGCCAGTATATCCGTTAATAGCTTCCTGCATCTCCTGCGGAGTCAGCGTATTCCCCTCCAAGGCTTTTTTGTATAATCCGGATTCTTCGGCGAAGCCCTCAATCTTTTCTGAGTCGACTCCGGATATTTCGGCTGCTTTAGCTTTAGTGCCCCCCCATAGAATCCGCTCTCTTTCGGTTTCGTAGTCTTCTTTTTTGATTTCCTCTCTTGAGGTGAGATCGGATGTGTGCTGCATTCCCTGGTAGGCTCCCTTCCCGTCTGTGATCCTCCATTGGCCGAAGTGCAGGCCGTCTATTTTGGTTCCGTCGTCGAGGGTCACGTTTTTTGCGACAATAATTTTGTTGCCTTCTATTACGTGGGCGCCGTCCCCCATAAGGGATACGTCTTCTCCTTCTGTGGTTTGGACGTGTCCGTGTTCGGCTTGCATAAGCTGCTGGCTGTTTAAAGTCATTACCTCAAAGTCTTGGGCTACTGCGGTGTGTTCGGTTCCGTCTTTGTCTGCGTAGGTGAATTGCTTGTTTTCCTGGAACCCCGCTCCCCGGTGGTCCAGCTCCTCCTGCACGTGGGCTTTCTCTTTCGACCCCGCCGCTTCGGCGGCTGCCCCCGACTCTTTTTTCTCAAGGTTATCAAGGTATTTCCGGTATTTGGATTCCACATATATTTTCCCGTCCTCATCCATCTCAAGGGGTATGTTGATTTGGGCTGCGATCTGCTGCAGCTCTCTTTGATCCCTCACCCCCCTCATTTGAAGCGCCTGCATCATGTCTTTGCTTATGACTGTCTGGTTCTTTAACGCCATCTGAAGGTCTCTGCCGGATAATTCACTGTATCTCTTGTATTCTGCGACCCCCCTTTCATCATCGTATCTGATGTGGCCGGTTTTAACCAGGAAATCCGCGTCCGCCCCCTGGGCTGCGAGTTCTGGGTCGGTTTTCAGCGCCTGCTCGGCGGCGGCGTAGGTCAAGACGTCCCGCATGGCTTCTCGTGCAGCGGATTCGGTTGTCTTGAATTTACCCCTCCCGTCAAACAGGTTCTTCACGTCTTTGGGGTCGTCTAGTTTCTTCATGAATCCCCGGGCTAAGGCGACATCCTCAGCTGATGCGAGGTTGGTTGATTCCCCAAGCATTTTCCTCCTTTTCGCTTCCTCGCCTGCAAGCTCCATCGGGTTGGCTGCGATTAGGTCTAAGTCTTTAGAAAACAACTCCCGCCGTGCATCCGGAAGCTCCTGCCTTATGTTATCCTCTCGCGAGGTTTCATCCAGTGAATCCCAGTCTCCGCCTTCTTTTTTGAGTTTTTCTCTGGCGGTTTCCTCCGCCTGTTTCAGGGATCTATCTTCTAGGTCCTTTGCGTACTCGGATTTACCTTCAGATATGTTGCCTTGTTGATCTGTTATTTGGGTGGGTGCAAACACTTTATTCAATTCGAAGCCGACTTGCGCGGCCCTGCCCCGAGTAAACCCCCCTGTTTGGGGTGCTCCAGTCTCCCTTAAGTAACTGCTCCACACCTGGGGGTGGTGTTTTTTAAGATCGTCTCTGAATGAATCCGCCAGATCCTTATCCCGATAACCGTTTCGGTACTCCCCGCTCTCCGCCCGCTGGATGCGTTGAACCATGCTCTCGGCTGCCTCATCCCTTCTGTTTTTCGCCTGCCCTATCTCCTTCTCCCACCTTTGTTTTTCTTTAT
>WJJK01000117.1 GCA_014729705.1 Candidatus Altarchaeales archaeon
ACCGTACTCGACCCATAACTGGCTGAGAAAACTTCAATTTCTTCGTCCTCAGTGAGACAAATACAAATCCCACGGTCCAGGACGACAAAGTTCAAAGCCAGCAGGGGGACGTCTTTGACCTTTCGAACGTCAGATGTCGGTAAGCTTCGACTGGAGTCGGTCGACCATCGCGGCCAACCGATCCATATCCTTATCGGCACCTGGAACAAAAAGACTCCCATTGGGGCTGCAAAACGAATTCTGAGGATCGATTACTAGAAAACGAATGTCCATTTCCGTTTCCTCCGTTGATCGGGATTGCTTCAACCCGCTCCTTATACCCCACCCTGAAGAAGGATTGGGTCACTGTCCTGACTTAGTGTACTCTCTACACTTAGAAAGTCACGGAGAAATCGACATGAACAGCATTAAAAATTTCTATAGATTCAATAGAGAGGTGACAACCAATTGAAAATCAATAGAAAAAGGGAAAAGATCTCCGAGGATCTCCCTCTTTTCTTTATCGGAAATTCAATTAATGTAACGAAAAATCAATTAATGTAACGATTATCGTTGCAGTTGTTGAAGCCTGATTTTCTCTTCCCGCCGTCTTTTTTCGGCCCTGGCCTGGAAAATTCTTTCGAGGGAACTCAGAGCTAGTTTCTTCGCTGCCTCAGGGCTCATAAGCCCTTCTTTCTTCACCAGGGTTTTCCTAGCGGGGACGTCTCGGATGTTCAAAGTATAAGAAACCGGAATCCAACGGGAAGGGTTTCTTCCTTCCGGAGGGATGAATTGCATTTTCTCTGAGATACGGACGAAAATTTCATTGGTACGGCTGCCCGGATATCGATGAATGGAAATGGTATCAGCACCAACAACATTCCCATCAATCGGATCGACAGAGCGAGGGTTTTTTTTCCAACCTTTCCCCCTGCTTAGTTTAAGGAGGAAATCCTGATCCATTTTATTGAGGGACAGGTTCTTTTTCCTCAACTCCTCCAAATCACGGAATCCCCGAACTTTCCCCATCTCCCCCATAACCCACATGAGGAGCCCGAGACGATCCCAAAAAGGGATGTCTGGCCCCCCATGTCTTATCTGAAGGCTCAGAAGCTTTTTTCGAGCCTCCATATCATTTGGGTTGTGGCGAAGGTCCCGCTTCAGTCTCTCGATTAAAGAAGAAGAAGAAGCATTTCTTCGAAAACGAGCCATAGCCCTTTGCCGATTTGCTTCAGAAACGGTTCTCTCCCCGGCTTTAGGAATATCAAAAGCATTCATGACCTTCAAAACTTCTTTGAAGGTCAGGTCGTTTACGAGAGCCTGGTGTAACAGACCCTGAGCGGCTATTTCATCTTGAGGGTTTCTTTTGAGGGCTCTCAAAGAGATAATAATTTTTCGGTTAATTTTATCGGAAAGTTTTTTTCGACTCCTTGACCTTGTGGGAACTGGTTTACCAATTCCAGGTTGACCTGTTGTCCCTCTGGGAACTCTTTCAGGAATTCTAGACGGAAGGGATTTCCTTGAAGGAGTAACTCGCTGGGCCCTTTGTCTCTCTTGTCTGGGGGGAGGAGAGGGTCTCGAGGATCTCGGTGGGGTGACATCGATAATGTCAGGTTCGTCTTCCCACCTCCGATTTTTAGTAGAAGCCTCCTTGATAACCTTCACAAGGGTTTTTAAACCCTCGAAAGGAATTAAATAAATCTTAGCCATTTTGGCGGTTTCCTGGGGATCCAAGCCCTCGTTTTCACCGCCTTCTAAGACTTTTCTAGCAAGCCTTTCATCAGAGGGGTTCTCTCGGAAACGGTTCAGAGTACTCAAAAGATCCTTAGACAATTTCGGACTCATAAACTGTCCGTATATATACGTAGCAACCCGATTGGGGTAAGCCCTCAGAAGGCCTTTTATCTCCATCTCCGTCAGGTCCAATTGCCGGGCAATCGCAACGGCATTCTGAACCTCAAGGGCACCATATCGAGAATTCTTTTGGGCCACAGCTCGTTCGACTGCGCGCCGGAAAGAGTCATAATCTTTCCCTGCAATTTTTTTCAAAACAGGGATACAGGCTTCTTTCAGCCTTTTGCTTTCACTACAAGCAATAATAAGTCGGGCAGCTATTTCTTGGGAAGATTTCATCCCTACCTCCAAAAAGCTTCTAGGGAGGTAGAAAATCAAATCTTTATCGGGAATCTGCCTTTTCCTCCTCTTTCTCAAGAGTCTTTTCCCATTTGCTCAGGGAATTCTGCAGGCTTATCAGTTTCTCTTCAGCCTCCGAAGAAAGGGAGGATACTCCAGCCTGGATCACTCTCCGCAGAAAATCAGGTTGACCCTCTCTATAGAGATCCTTGAGATACATCACCATATCATACGTGTCTTGGGAGACAAAGATAGTCAGCCTCGAAGGGTACTTGCTCGGCCTCCCTACTTTTTTCCGAACTCCCATTCATTATCCTCGGTAGCGATAACCGGCCGCTTCAATAATACCGCCCGAGGCTCTCTTTCCTCTTTTCAGGGGAGCCCACCCCCTATTCTTTTTTCTTCTTATCCCTCCAAGGAGGATCATCAAAATATCCTAGCTCTTCCTCCATATTTCGAATCAGAATCAACAGGTCGTCAACGGACATCTCTTCCATGGAGATATAGACGGGATCCTCGGTGGAGAGACCGGAACGTTTTCTCATACTTTTCCTCTGGAATGTCCCTTTTCCAATTCTATGAACCCCCTCCCTCATCGGGGAGGTGAGGAACCTACCCCATGAAAATCTAGAAGACAATAAAAAAGGGACTTTATCGGGGGCTCTTTCGCCTGAACATTATTCGTCCGATAGGGTAGCCCTGATGGGAAGGGGCCCGTGTATCAACCGTATAAAAAGGAGTTTGGATGTTCTATTTTGTCGCGGAAAATGACTTTGTCCTCATCGTATCCAAGGAGGACCAGATC
>WJJK01000015.1 GCA_014729705.1 Candidatus Altarchaeales archaeon
CACCAAGGGGAAAGGGGAGTCCGAGAAGAAAATAATTCAGCAGTATCAGCTGAATTTCGAGAACGTCCGGCTTTCGATTAAAATCGTTGACGTCGGAGACTTCGTCTACCACTACCTTGTTTCGATGCCTAAAATAGATTTCGTCACCCGGGCGTTGCTTGATGAAACCAAGAGGGCGTTGATTGGGGAGGTGAACCTGGAATCCAGGGAAATATTTGATTCAACCAAGTTCCATAAAATAAAGCGTAAATTCAATCTAAGGGCTAAGGAGCGTTTAAGGGATGTTTTGAAGAAGGCGTCGGAGGAGTATGTTTCGGTTTTAAGCCAGCTTTTAGTCAACGAGATGCTTGGTTTAGGGGATCTGGAGTATCTTATGATGGATGAGGGTGTGGAGGAGGTTGTGGTCAACAACTCCCGCGAAGCCGTCTGGATTTACCATAAAAACCATGGATGGCTTAAAACCAACATAATAATTCCGACAGAGGATTTAATTAAAAACTACAGCGCGAGGGTGGCTCGTGAGGTGGGGCGGGAGATAACCCACATGAGCCCGCTACTGGACGCCCACATCACCTCAGGCGACCGGGTTAACGCCACATTATTCCCCGTCTCAACGAAGGGCAATACCATCACCATCCGCCGGTTCTCCCGCACCCCCTGGACTGCCGTGAACATGCTTAAACCTGATGTGAACACCCTCAACGCGGAGGCGGCGGCGTTTCTGTGGATGGCGATAGAGCATGAGATGTCGATATTGGTGGCAGGCGGCACGGCGTCGGGGAAGACGACTATGCTTAACTCATTGATGCCTTTCATGCCCGCCAACCAACGCATACTCTCCCTTGAGGATACACGCGAAATCAACCTACCGGAGTATCTTCAATGGATTCCGTTGGTTGTGCGGCCGCCCAACCCCGAAGGCGAGGGGGGTGTGACTATGCTTGATTTGCTTGAGAACTCGCTTCGTATGCGGCCTGACAGGGTTATTGTGGGGGAGGTTCGCGCGAAACAGGAGACTGAAGTCCTCTTCGAAGCAATGCACACCGGACACGCAGTCTACAGCACCTTCCACGCCGAGCAAGCCCGGGAGGTGGTGGACCGCATAATAAGCCCTCCAATGAACATCCCCCCCCTTGTGATGAGTTCCCTGCATCTTATAGTGGTGCAGTACCGAAACCGCAGGACCCGTAAACGCCGCACCTTCGAGATTGTGGAGTTGACTAAGGAGGATTCAGGGGCGCCCACATTACATACTCTCTATAAATGGGATTCCAGGTCGGATGCCCTCACTAAACGCTATCCAAGCATTAGGGTGAAGGATGAGTTGTCTGTGTTTTCGGGTTTGTCTGAGGCGGAGATAGCAGAGGATTTGGAGGGTAAACAACAGGTGCTTAACTGGCTGCTTAAGAAAAACATTGTTGACGTGAACCGGGTGGGGCGGGTTGTGACTGAGTATTACTTAAACAAAGACCGCGTGCTTGAGCTTGCAAGGCAAGACAAGGACGTGGTTTTAGAGTAAAAAAAACCTTTCAACGTGCGGAGAACCCAATATGCCTTCGGTGTTAGAGTCAAGGAACATGCTTATCATGGCGGAACCCTTTGTAGAGTTCACCCGCCACATGGAGATAGTGTTCCCCCACCTTGAATGGGACCTGAAAAGGTCGGGATTCACTATTAATGTGGCTCAGTATCTGGCGGTCTCAATCTATGTTACCGTAGCTGTTTTGATAATGACGCTTCTTGCAACAGTCGTGCCCTTCATGCTGACTGGCGCAATAGAGAAAGCCTACCCCGGGATGGTCTTTTGCCTGATAATGACTGTTTTGGCTTTAGTCTACATGGTTTTCCTGCCTAAACTTAAGATAAACCAGCGGGGTCGTTTGATCGACCGCGACTTAGAATACGTCTTAAAGGACATCCAGATCCAGTTGACTGCGGGCGTCCCCTTATTCGACACCTTCGTGAACATTGCCCGCGGCGAGTATGGTGAGTGTTCAATCATCTCCAAGGGAATCATAAGGGAGGTTGAGGCGGGCAAGGCTATGGGGGATGTATTGGATGATGTGGGGATGTGGTCGCCCTCCGAATTCTTGCGTAAATCCCTGTGGCAGATAGTTAACGCCCTAAGATCCGGCAGTGACGTGGCGGAAGCCTTGGAGGTGATATCCAAGGAGATTCGTTTGGATAAGGAGAACCGCATTAAATCCTACTCCAAGGAACTTAATCTGTGGGGCTTAATCTATATGATGGTGGCGGTGATTCTGCCTAGTATGGGGGTTACGTTGATGGTTATTTTATCCAGTTTCTTCGGGGAGGGGATTATAACCGAACAGAGGTTTTGGTTAATACTTTTTTTCCTGATGGTGTTTCAGGTATTGTTCATTAGTTTCGTGAACCAGAAGAGGCCGATAATATG